>VSNO01000205.1 GCA_009774375.1 Lachnospiraceae bacterium | reverse complement strand
GGTACAAGGGTGTGTGGATCGAGCTGGTCTGCCCGTTCGCGGATAACCTGATGACTGCGGTGGTCGAACCCGGCCAGAGCAGGACGTTTGATGTACCGGAAGAGACCATTATGCAGTATCCTGCGCTCATGGACGGTATTTACAGACTGGTCGTCTACGGGGAAAATGGGGACTTTGCCGTCAGCGATACGTTTGTTGTCGGAGAATGAAAGGACTTGCGCGGACGGGCAGGCGGGTGTATACTGCATGATACGTAAACGTTTAAGAAAAGAAAGATGAGGGATGATATGGTTTCCATGAAAGACATCGCGGCCGCATGCGGCGTATCTGTCGCAACGGTCAGCAAGGCACTCAACGACCACAATGACATCGGCGGGGAGACCAAGGAAAAGGTCCGGCGTGCGGCGAAGGAGCTCGGCTACCATCCCAATGCCTCGGCGCGGGCGCTCAAGACACGCAGGACCTACAATCTCGGCGTCCTGTACAAGGAGGAATCCGGGAGCGGGCTGACGCACGGGTATTTTTCCGGCGTGCTCGAATCTTTTCGGGATACGGCGGAGAATGCGGGGTATGACATCACATTTCTGAGCAACTCGAAAAAGCGCAGGGACCGGATGTCCTATCTCGAGCACACACTGTACCGGGGAATGGACGGCGTGCTGATCGCGGTCGCGGATTACGGCGACGCCGAGGTTGTGGAGCTGCTGTCGAGTGCGCTTCCGGTGGTCACGGTTGACTATGTGTATCAGGGCAGGATATCTGTCCTGTCGGACAATATCGCCGGCATGGAAGCCCTTCTTTCCTATATATACGGGCAGGGACACAGGGACATCGCATATATCTATGGAGAGGATTCCATGGTCACGGCCAACAGACTCTCCGCGTATTATCGGTTTCATGAGAATAAGGGTATGGCAGTCCGGGAGGAGTTTCTGCAGAGGGGACGGTACAGGGATTCCTACACGGCAGGACTCATCACCGGCCGGCTGCTGGAGCAGCCGCAGCCGCCGACCTGTATCCTGTACGCGGATGATTTTTCGGCGGTCGGCGGCATGAACGGGATCAGGAGCAGCGGTCTGCGGATACCGCAGGACATCTCGATCGCGGGATATGACGGCATAGCGATGGCGTCACAGCTGACGCCGCAGCTTGCGACGTACCGTCAGGATACGACAGGGATCGGCAGTCTGGCGGCAAAACAGTTGATCAGCCTGATCGAGAATCCCAAAGCGACGCCCATATGCCAGCATGTGATGGGCGGGGAGCTGGTCGTGGGCGGATCGGTGGCAAAAATAGTTTTATAAAATTTTATAATTCGTTAATTTACCTTGTCTATATCATATGGTAGGATAAGGTATAAGAGGCTGTAGAACAGCAAATGAAAAGTGGGGCAGTGACATGGCGGGGATATTGTATGATGCCAGACGGATCAAGGCATACGAGGGACTTCAGGCGCTCGGGGAGGTTGCGGACGAGACAGGACAGTGGTGCGATGAACTCTGGGAAGAGCTTGTGCTGGACAGGGAGCTTCTGGAGGAGCTGGTGTTTTACCTGGAGCATCGCTGTCTGATGGATAAGGTGCACTGTGAGGGATACGGCCTTACGGATCTGTACATATGGCAGATGAACCGGTACAATATCATCGGCGATTCCGGCAAGAACACAGCGGCCTGCAACAAGGACAGGATGGTGCTCCACGCATTCCGGGACATGATCGATATGAAAAAGGAACCTGCGGCGTTTGTGAAAAAGATGACGATGGGCAGAGGAATGGATCAGGCGTAGGCGATAAGTTGGGGGTTATTATGAACTGTGAGGAATTTTTGAGGCAATTTCGTGATGCTCTTGAAGGGAAAGTGTCTGAGAGCGTGATACAGGACAATGTGAGATATTACAGGTCGTACATCAATGATCAGACCTCGGGCGGCAGGAGTGAGTCCGACGTCATCATGACGCTCGGCGATCCGAGACTTCTGGCAAAGACGATCGAGGAGAGCAGTAAATTTGCGTCAGGTAAGGCGGGGCAGGACGGGTACGCGGGCGGTTTCAACAATAGCAATTTTTCGAATAGCGGTTATTCGGATTACGGAAATCATCACACAGCGGGAAGTGCGGAAAACGGAGATGACAGGCGCGTCAGGATCCCGGGCTGGCTGATCACCTGCATCGTGGCGGTTGTGGTGCTTCTGGTTCTTTCCGTCGTGTTCCATGCGTTTGTCATACTGGCGCCGTATATTATCATATTCCTGCTGGCCGGTTTTCTGGTCAGGACTGTCCGCAGCTGGTGGCAGAGAAAATAGATAAAAGGCAGAAAAAGTAAATGATCATAAATAAAAAACGACAATCGCGATGGTCGGTTTTCGTTAAGGGGAGTATAAATAATTAATATATAAGGGTTGTAAAGAGGATTGAAGGAGTATCTCTTTACTAACTTTAGTATAGCAATAGCAGTCACAAAAATCAACTGATTTCTGAAAATAAAACCTACCAAACAATAATTATCTGATTTGGGCAGTGTTTCCAAAGTTAACAGGATATGTAAATTAAAATCGATGTATAAAAACGTGCAATTGAGCAAATCATATCTGTGTAGCATATAAAGTGCTGACGGCATACAAAAATGCAGATGCAGCTGTATGCCGGAAACAAGGGAACGCATTCCCATAAGAATTGGAGGTAGCATTATGGCTGGAACAAACAACAACTACGACCAGAACAAGTCAAATAACAACTCTCAGAATTCTCAGAACTCTCAGAACTCTCAGAATTCACAGAACAGCACAAACAACAGCAGTTCTGACAACAACCAGAAGAACTGCAAGAACAGCACGAACAACAATAACAACAGGTAA
This sequence comes from Lachnospiraceae bacterium, assembly GCA_009774375.1. Classification (GTDB taxonomy): domain Bacteria; phylum Bacillota; class Clostridia; order Lachnospirales; family Lachnospiraceae; genus COE1. The sequence goes on along the minus strand of VSNO01000205.1, from coordinate 3,843 downwards.
TCGGTGCTGGAACAGGAGAAGGCGGGGCTTGGAAACAGGTCCTGTCTTTTTCGATTTTCACCACATTTTCCTGTTCCGGCTATTTTCTGTTTGACAGATGGAACTAATGAATATAAGATAATATAGAAAACAAAAACATAAATTATTTTATGGAGAATACAATGAAGAGATATGAATTGATCGCGCCCTGCCACTTTGGTCTGGAGGCGGTCTTAAAACAGGAGATCACAGATCTCGGATACGATGTGTCGCAGGTGGAGGACGGAAGGGTGACCTTTATCGGCGATGACGAGGCGGTCTGCCGCGCCAATATCGGCCTCAGGACAGCGGAGCGGATCCTCATAAAAGTCGGGAGTTTCCGCGCAGAGACATTCGATGAACTGTTTGAGAACACCAAGGCGCTTCCGTGGGAGGAGTACATCCCTGCAGATGGGAAATTCTGGGTGGCGAAGGCGGCGAGCGTCAGGAGCAGGCTCTTCTCACCGTCGGATATCCAGTCCATCATGAAAAAGGCGATGGTCGAACGGCTGAAGCAGGTGTATCATGTCAGCTGGTTTGGCGAGGAGGGACAGAGTTTTCCGGTGCGCGTCTTTCTGATGAAGGATACGGTGACAGTGGGACTTGACACGACAGGCGAGTCCCTGCACAAAAGGGGGTACCGCAGATACACGGCAAAAGCGCCGATCGCGGAGAACCTCGCAGCGGCGCTCATCATGCTGACGCCGTGGAGGAGCGACCGGATCCTGGTGGACCCGTTCTGCGGAAGCGGGACCATATTAATAGAAGCAGCGCTGATGGCAGCGAATATCTCCCCCGGCATGAAAAGAGGATTCACGGCGTTGAAGTGGGGGCATCTCATCGACAAAAAGGTGTGGGACGACTGCTATGAGGAGGCGAGGGAAATGGTCGATCTGTCCGTCCCTGTCGATCTCGAGGGCAGCGATCTCGATCCGGAGATGATCAGGATCGCGAGACAGAACGCCCGTCTCGCAGGCGTGGAAGATATGATCAGATTTGAGGAAAAGGATGTGGGCAGGCTCTCCCACGAGGGAGAATATGGTTTTATCATAACCAATCCCCCCTATGGAGAGCGGCTTGAGGAGAAGGAGAACATACCGCCGCTGTACAGAAAGCTCGGGGAGCGGTTCAGAAGCATGGATACATGGTCGCTGTATCTGATCACATCGTATGAGGAGGCGCAGAGGGAGATCGGCAGAAAGGCGGACAGAAACAGAAAGATCTATAATGGTATGATGAAGACATATTATTATCAGTTTATGGGACCGCGCCCGCCCAGGAAACAGGCAGACCATTGAGGAAAGTGGAGACAATGCAGACCAGGAATGTAGTGAAAAAGAACCGGAAGACAGATCGCGATGATCCGGGCAGGATATCAGAGACTGTCGACGCGCGGTACGGGCAGGAGGGCTGTGCGCTCACGCGTGCTGAAATAGAGGAGATCACAGCGGGGAAGAGGGATGAGCTGTACCGTTCGCTGCAGATCGCTGCGGTGAGCTTTGCAGTGGTTTCCGGCGTGCTGACGGCAGGATTTAAGATAAACGAGGATTTCTTTGATGCGAGCAGCCGCATCGGTATCCTGATGGAGAGTGTGAACACGCAGGAGAACAGCCTTATGGCGCCGAAGCTGAATGTGCGGACAGCTTTCAGGGATGAGGACAGATCAAGGCTGGTGATACCGCTGCAGGAGCCGATCGCCGTCGAGGACGTCAGTGTCCGCGAGGAGTTTGTGCGGAATAAATATGTCATAACGCTGTCGGGATATTCGGAGTATGTTCCCAATGGAGTGGAGCTGGTGAGCGACTCGACGATCATGGATGCGGTGGGGGTCTACAGGCAGAATGAGGATGTGGTCGTGGAGGTCTACTGCGGGGAGCTGTACGACTATGAGCTGGCAGTCGGAAATGGCGCGCTGACAGTGGACTTTAAGGAGATCGGAGACAGCTATGCCGCCTCGGCAGTCGTGTGGTTTCCCTACACGGACCGGAACCGTCTGGCGCTTCCGGAATGGAGACAGAGCATCGAGAAGTTTGCGCAGGACAACCAGATCAAGCTCTATATGGCATCTGACATGCAGGAGGAGTACACGCAGGAGGATGTGGTCTCGTTCGCGAACAGGATCCATGCGGACATGGTGCTCGGCGTGCAGGTGGAGGAAAGCAGTGGACAACAGTCTTATATGAAAGGGGTCTGCAACACGACCTATTTTATACCGGACTTTAACAGCGCGCATCTGTCGGTGGTTATGGCGGAGGCGTTTCTTGAGTCGGTACAGGGAGCGGTACAGATGGAAATGCGCGGCTTTGAGGAGGGGGATGACAGCTGTGTGCTGGTATCGGAGGCAACGGTCCCTTCCGCGGTCATTCAGATCTCGCTGACGCAAAAAGATATGGAGAGCGTTGAAAATGAATACAAATTGAATGGAAAGATCGTGGAGGCTCTTGAGAAGACGATGGAAGTCATCCTCCAGGATTATATCTTACCGGTGAACGGTCTATGAAGAATGAGGATAGGAGGAACAGGCAGATGAAGGCGGATAAGATCGTATTTGCGACAGGAAATGCCGATAAAATGCGGGAGATACGGATGATCATGGCTGATCTGGGACTGGAGATACAGTCGATGAAGGAAGCTGGAGTTGACGCGGATATCGTCGAGGATGGGAAGACATTTGAGGAAAACGCCGTGATCAAAGCGTCAGCTATTGCGGAGGAACTTGGAAAGAAAGGCGTGAAAGCGGTCGTGCTCGCAGATGATTCCGGTCTGGAGATCGATTATCTGAACAGGGAGCCAGGGATCTATTCTGCGAGATATATGGGGGAGAACACGTCGTATGCAGTCAAAAATGCCAGCCTGATAAAACGGCTTGAGGGTGTTCCCGACGAAAAACGAACCGCGCGGTTCGTGTGTGTCATTGCCGCGGTATTTCCTGACGGAAGAAAATTTACCACCAGAGCCGCGATCGAGGGAAGGATTGGCTATGAGGAGCGGGGGCAGAACGGATTTGGCTATGACCCGATCTTTTATCTGCCGGAGTATGGCCTGTACTCCGCGGAGCTTGAACCGGAGGAGAAGAACCGCATCAGCCACCGCGGGAAAGCGCTGGAGGAAATGAAAAAAGTGTTGAAGCAGGAGAGATTATGAGAATACTGATTGTCAGTGACACGCACAGGAAGAACGAAAATTATATGAAGGTGCTGCAGATGGTCGGAAAGGTGGATCTGGTCATACATCTCGGGGATATTGAGGGGAGCGAGTACACCATTCAGGAAGCGGCGGGCTGTCCGGTGGAGATGGTTTCAGGCAACAATGATTTTTTTTCTGATCTGCCTTCAGAAAAGACTTTACAAATAGGGAAGTATTGTGTTATGATAACGCATGGTCATCACTATTATATCAACATGGGCAACGAGATGCTGAAGAAGGAAGCGGTCGTTCAGGGTGCGGACATTGTGATGTACGGACACACCCACAAGCCGGTGATCGAGATCTCGGATGAGATCACTGCCATCAATCCCGGAAGCCTGTCCTACCCAAGGCAGGAAAACAGAAAGCCATCTTATATCATTATGGAGATCGGCGGGGATGGCGAGGCGAGGTTCGAGCTCAGATATGTCGAGCAGGATTAAGCGGTACATAGAAAATTTTAAGATTATGTGAAAAAATGAGAAAAAAGGTCTTGACACGGATGAAAGAGTCGTGTAAAATGATATTCGTCGCTGTGAGAAATAAATTGAAAATTGAGCGGCGGGGTGTGGCTCAGCTTGGCTAGAGCGCCTGGTTTGGGACCAGGAGGTCGCAGGTTCGAATCCTGTCACCCCGATT
>VSNO01000204.1 GCA_009774375.1 Lachnospiraceae bacterium | reverse complement strand
GCCGCCCATGATCGGCGGACCACACCTCGCCACACTGGGGGCTGTGCGGGCGGTGGCGGCAAAATATCCGGATCTGCATGTGATTCATTTTGATGCCCATGCGGATCTGCGGGACGATTATCTCGGAGCGAGACTGTCACACGCGACGGTCCTGCGCAGGGTGTGGGATCTTGTCGGTGACGGCAGGATCTATCAGTTTGGCATCCGCAGCGGTGAGCGCGCGGAGTTTGCGTGGGGAAAACAGCATGTGGTGACGCGCAGGTTTGACTTTGAGGGGCTCGAACAGGTGACAGAGCGTCTGAAAGGAAAGCCAGTGTACTTTACACTGGACCTCGATGTGCTCGATCCCGCGTGCTTCCCTGGAACAGGGACGCCGGAGGCGGGCGGCGTGACATTTTTGCAGCTGCTCGACGCGATGATGAAGGTTGGGGAGCTAGACATCGTGGGTTGTGATATCAACGAGCTTTCCCCGCAGCTCGATGCAAGCGGCGCATCTACGGCAGTCGCGCTGAAAGTGCTCCGCGAGCTGCTCCTAAAGCTCGACGAGCGATACATACGGTGAGGGATCACAAAAATATGGAGAAGGGTGAGGAGAGAGAAGATGGGAAGAGTATTGATCATTGGCTGCGGCGGTGTGGCAAGTGTGGCGATCCGGAAATGCTGCCAGAACAGCGAAGTGTTTGAGGAAATCATGATAGCGAGCCGCACGAAATCAAAGTGCGACGCGCTGAAAGAAAAGCTCGATGGCACGACGGACACGGAGATCACGACGGCGCAGGTAGATGCGGACAACATGGAGGAAGTGGTGGCTCTGATAAAAAGTTACCAGCCGGATCTGGTCATGAATATAGCGCTTCCGTATCAGGATCTGACGATCATGGATGCGTGCCTTGCGTGCGGAGTAAACTATATGGACACGGCGAACTATGAGCCCGAGGATATAGAGGATCCCGCGTGGCGGGCGGTTTATGACAGGAGATGCCGGGAGGAGGGCTTCTCCGCATATTTTGACTATTCCTGGCAGTGGGCATACCGGAAAAAATTTGAGGAAGCCGGCATCACGGCACTGCTTGGTTCGGGCTTTGACCCGGGCGTAACGCAGGCATACTGTGCATACGCGCTCAAACATGAGTTTGACGAGATCGACACCATCGATATCCTTGACTGCAACGGCGGCGACCATGGGTATGCATTTGCGACCAACTTCAATCCCGAGATCAACCTGCGGGAAGTGTCTGCGCCTGGCAGCTACTGGGAGAACGGGCACTGGGTCGAGGTTCCGGCGATGAGTATCAGGAGAACATATCATTTTGACCAGGTGGGCGCAAAGGACATGTATCTGCTGCACCATGAGGAGATCGAGTCGCTTGCGAAGAACATACCCGGCGTGAAACGGATCCGGTTTTTTATGACATTTGGGCAAAGTTATCTGGATCACATGCGGTGCCTTGAGGATGTGGGAATGCTGTCGACGGCGCCGATCGATTATGAGGGCAGGCAAATCGTGCCGATCCAGTTCCTCAAAGCGTTGCTGCCTGACCCGGCAAGCCTGGGACCGCGCACGACGGGGAAAACGAACATCGGATGCATTTTCACCGGAAAAAAGGACGGCAGGGATAAGACATACTATCTATACAATGTCTGTGACCACCAGGAGTGCTACAGGGAAGTCGGGTCACAGGCGATCTCCTACACGACAGGCGTTCCGGCGATGGTCGGCGCTATGATGCTCCTGAATGGAAACTGGAACAAGCCGGGAGTCTTCACGGTGGAGGAATTTGATCCGGATCCCTACATGGAAGCCCTGAACAAGTGGGGGCTTCCGTGGCAGGAGAGTTATGATCCAGTTCTTGTAGATTAGGGAGGTCGATAGAGTGGGCATTGATTATCGCGCTGCCGAGGCAGTCAAGTGCGAGGTTCCGACCCCGTGTTATATTGTGAGCGAGTCGCTTTTAAGAAAAAATCTTGAGATACTCCGCCATGTCTGCGACGAGACAGGATGCAAAATCCTGCTGGCACAGAAGGCGTTTTCTATGTATCATTTTTATCCGCTGATAGGGAGCTATCTGGACGGAGTGACGGCAAGCGGTCTGTACGAGGCAAGGCTTGGATATGAGGCGCTCTGCAAAAGGGAGATCACCGATATCAGCGGGAAGACAAAGCGATGTGAGAACCACGTCTACGCACCGGCGTACACCGCAGCCCACATGGACGCGCTGCTGGATATCTGCGACCACATTGTGTTTAATTCCTTTGGGCAGTGGGAGAAGTACAGGGAGCGTGCGCTGGCTGCAAAAAAGGCGTGCGGCATCCGGATCAATCCTGCCTACTCCACACAGGAACATGCGATCTATGACCCTTGCGCCCCGGGATCCAGACTCGGTGTCACACTGGAAAATTTCAGGGAAGAGCAGCTGGAGGGATTGTCAGGACTTCACTTTCATTGCCTGTGCGAGCAGAACGTGGACGCGCTGGCTGCGACCGTGAGGGCGGTGGAAGAGAAGTTCGGGAAATACCTGTATCAGATGGAATGGCTCAATTTGGGCGGAGGGCATCATATCACAAGGGAGGATTACGATGTGGACGGGCTGATCGCGCTGATCCGGTATATCCAGGAGCGATATGGGCTTCACGTTTATCTGGAACCCGGCGAGGCAGTCGCATTGAATGCGGGATTTCTGGTGACAGAAGTGCTCGAGACGGTGCGCAGCGGCAGTGTGGACAATGCGATCCTCGACACTTCTGCGGCGTGCCATATGCCTGATGTCCTCGAGATGCCCTACAGACCGCCGCTCTGCGGCAGCGGGGAGGCTGGCAGGAAGGCATATACCTACAGGCTTGGCGGACCGACCTGCCTTGCGGGAGACATCATCGGCGACTATTCTTTTGACCAGCCGCTGCGCGCCGGAGACCGGCTCATTTTCGGGGACATGGCGATCTACTCCATGGTGAAGAACAATACCTTTAACGGCATGCCGCTTCCCGACATCGTGGCGCTGAGCGGGGATGGCACATGGGAGGTCGTGAGGCATTTTGGGTATGAAGATTTTAAAATGAGGTTGTAGTGCAGGTATCTGCCCGATCCTTTTCCGGATCTGTCCTGTAGGCGATCGCGTCCACCTGGAAATACAGACCGCCCGGGTGGGCAAACTCCGTCTGGAAGGACTTGCGCGCGGGATATCTGCCATGGAAGCGTCTCTTGACCACCTGTTCCATCACCGGGATATCCCAGATATTTTTGAACAGGCAGTTCATCTGCACGACATTTTCAAGTGTCAGTCCCGCCAATGCCAGCCGCTCTTCCATCTCATCAAAGGCGCCGTCGACCTGCTCTTCAACGGTGCCGCCTATGTTGCGGACACAGTAATTTATAAAGCAATAGTCTCCCGCCTCAACGATTCCTGCATGTGCCCAGTTCTCGTTTATGTCATATCGTTTGATTTCGTTCATCTTGTCACACTCCTAATTTTAAACTGTTCTGAGGGGCGTTATCAACTTGGAGAAATGCCGCGAAACGCGCCTGCCTCACGGACGGGCTCTGCCTCAAATCTTGCGACAAATCGGTCATTGTACAGCACAGGCAGTACATAGTAGCCAAACTTTCTTTTGGCGACGGGTGTATATACTTCCCAGCGGTATGAGAAACCAAACAGCATTTCCAACATCTTCCTGTCCCACAGAAGATTGTCCAGCGGGGCAAGGAATCTTGCATAATTGTGTTCCGTCCGCGCTGCCATGTATTTTTCAGAATCCTTTGAAAGGTAAAAAGGTTCCTCGATCCTGTCTTTCGCTGCAAGGGTCTGCAGTATGGCACTGCGGAGGTCGTTTTCATTCAGGAAGCGTCCCTGCCATGCGCCTCCACGAAATCCCTCACATCGTCCAACAGATCCAACGCGCCCAGCCGGTTGCGGTGTCTCAGGACAGGAACCGCATATTTCGCATATTCAGCCCGCACATATCGTAAGCGCGTGAAATCGTTCGCGCTGTAGATACACATCTCTTTGTCATATCCGTCAATGAATTTGTGCTCTTCGTACAGCAGATCATAGAGAACGGACTCGCTGTAATCATCCACTCTCGCCTGCAGTACCAGGTCGGCATTTCTCGCGACAACATTCAGCGGATCGTATTGAATGCTGTGTATGCGCTGCATGATCGCTTCGACACCCTCTTTTCCGCACAGTGGCTCCGCGCCGTCGAGGTTGTGATAACGGCACAGTATATGTCGGGCTTCTTCCTTTGAACAGTATCTCATCGCTATCCTCCGTATTCCATTTGTATTTCCCTGCAGGTTCTTACAATGCGTTCCTGTATTTCCGGCGGTTCGAGGACATGGACCTTGTTTCCAAAGGAAAGGAGCGCCCCGTACCAAAATGTCTCATGCCGCGGTGCGGAAAAAGTAAACTCAAAATCACCGTTTTCGTATTCCTGTGTGATCCTCCCGTTCAGGTATTCCCTGCACTTGGCTTTTATGACTGCCTTTCCGCGCAGCCTGACCTGCACGATGTCATCACTGCTGTCTTTGAACCGGATCGCTGAGGGGTCATGCGCGTTTGTGAACTTTTGGCCGGTTGTCTGCAGACGGTCCATGCGGACTAATTTAAACATGCAGTAATCCTGATATGTCTCATGATATCCGATCAGATACCAGTTGTACCATTTATATTGGAGACAGACCGGTTCCACCTGGATCTCCTTTACCTCGTCATGACTGTTTGTGTAGGAAAAACGGACAACGCATTTTTCTTTGATCGCATCTTCCAATAGCAGCAACTGCTCATTGATGTTGTCATCCTCCCGGGCAACGCCCAGATCCACAGAGACAACAGCGTCCCTGGCAGGGTTGATGCTCTGCATCTTTGCCAGTGCCTGCTTCAGGCTTTTGCTGGCGTAGGCGCTCGCCATTCCTCTCAGGGCAGTGACGATCCAATCGTACTCGTGACTCGTCGCAACCTGTTTCTCCAGCACGAAGCTGTCCATGATCTGATAGCCGCCGTCCACCCCGCAGAAAGACTGGATTGGGATGCCTGCCTGATCTAAGGATTCCAGGTCGCGGACAATGGTTCTGGGAGAGACTTCAAATTCCTCTGCCAGCTTCTGCGCGGATGTCCTGCCATGATTTAATAAATACAGAATAATGCTGATAAGACGGTCGATCTTCATTGTTTCTCCTTTCTGAAAACAGTATAACAGATAAACTATGACACCATTATGTCATAGTTTGTCTGTATATTGAATGATCGATGATCTGGTTTATTTTTCCACACTGAACAGATACGCGGTGCTTTTGCTGCCGAATCCGTCGAGGTACACTTCCGCCGTCCAGTACTTGTCCGGATAGGGAATGCATACATCCTGCCCGAGAATGATGTTGCGCGTGATATCGTACATCGCATTGCCGTCAAATCCCTCCTCGCGCAGCATGGAATCAACATCTCCCGCGAATCTGGCAAAGGCAAACTGCGAAAGATAGGGGATCCCCTGTTTGTGGTCGTTTTGCGGGACAAGATCCACATATTCAAGGCCGTCGGGAACAGGCGTGTCCGCCTTGAAAAAGCGCCCCCAGATGCCGTGCCCGTCCTCGACGTCCACCCCTTTTCCGCGCCGATCAGTCGCAGTGCGGGCAGTATCTTATACTCAAAATGCTGCACGCGGATCCCGCTGTCCTGCTGCTGATATGACACGAGCCCTGGCATAAACAGTGTCCACTGCACAGATGCGTCGCAGTCTTTCAGAACATTTATATAGCCGAATACCGCCACACTGTCAGTTCCGGCGGAACCTGTCATGCCGCCTGCAAACTGTTTTCTGATATCAGGGTGCCGAAAAAACGTGCATAAAACGCTTGAAATAAAGGCTTTTGACAGATTTAATAACCTGCTGGAAGGCTTGCTTTTTTATGTACTGACACAGTGGACAGCCACTAATATGTAACTTTGCCCCTAACCGATTTGAACCCTTTTGCAAAACAAAATAAAAAGTTTAGCTTTTTTATTCGTAGTTGGCTGGATTTGATGATCGTATCTGATCAGTCCCGGACTATTCAGGTATTACTATCTGCCATCAGGGGCAGAGCGTATTTGTCACAATAGAAATAAATTTTTTCAGAAGAGGGCTTTGTGAGCTCTTTTTAAAAAAGACACCATAGGACAGATCCTCGTTGCCTTTTAAAGGAATTGCAGACAACAATATTCTCCAGATATAATTCCTCTTTTGCAAGTTCGGATCTGGAAGAATAAGGATGTGCAGCGGGAACGATACAGCACAGGGGTAGCCGGAATAATTCCTTATAGATTGTGTCGTTCTTTATTGGGATATCATCCTGGAAACCAAACAGCAAATCCAGTTCATCCTGATAAAAGAGATTTAAAATAGACCTGTGGGGAATCACTTTCAAAAACAGATAAAGCTGCGGCATCTGCTCCCGACAGTATTTCAGTATCCTGCGTTGATCGAAGATGGGCTGAACCAGAAAGAACGCTTAATAAAACTTAACAAGATTGCCATACTATTGTATGTTGCATAAATAATATTCATCTTTTATCTGTCCTCTTTTCATTGTTTTTTTGAAAACATTTCAATCAGTTCACAATTCCCGTATGTTTTGTGTTATAATGTTTTATGTGATTTTGTTTCCCTTATTTTTTCCCTTATCAGGGTTTGTAATGCCATGTGGGAAGATATAACACAAGGGAAATGATA
>VSNO01000203.1 GCA_009774375.1 Lachnospiraceae bacterium | reverse complement strand
GAAATGGACCATGGATTGTAAATATCCGTATGGCTTCCAAACGTAAAACCGTCATACCATTTTTTTACGCCTTCTTTTTCACTGCCAAAATCCATGTCATCAAGCGCATCAAAAACTTCTTTCTCTGTAAATCCAAATGCTGTTGCATACTTGTCAGAAGTTGTAGTCACCACCTTAAGATTATTCATCCCCGTGAAGATACTTTCTTTGGCAATTCTCGTTATTCCCGTAATCACGCCGCGCTCAAGATAAGGGTTGGTCTTGAATGTGGCGTTGAAAAAACTGCTGAAGAAACTGACAGCCTTATTCCAGTATCCAGAAAGCCATGCCTCCTGCATTGGCGTATCGTATTCGTCAAGGAGAATGATCACATTTTCGTTGTAATAACGCTGCATGAAACATGCCATCTGGTGAACCGCGCCCACGGCAATGTCACCGGGCATTCCTATCTTTACATTTTTATAATACTCTTTCTCATTCGTATTCAGACAGTCTCCGTCAAGCAGATAATCATTCTCATTATAAAGGCTGGCAATCACTTCTACGATCTTATTTTCCATCTCCAAATATCTGTCCGCCTTGATATTTGCGAAAGTCAGAAATATCACTGGAAATCTGCCCTGTAGATTTCTATACTTTTCCTGATCCGAATCATGTCCGAAAATCGACAGTCCTTCGAACAGATCTGCCCGATCCTCGTATTTATTAGAAAAAAAACACTCGAGCATACTCATGTTCAATGTCTTGCCAAAACGGCGCGGACGCGTGATCAGTGTCACCTCCGAACCGGTCTCCCACCATTCCCGGATAAAATCCGTCTTGTCAATATAAAACGAACCTTGTTTCCTCAGTTTGTCAAACCGCTGTACACCTATATTTACCACAGGCTTCTTATTCATACCTACACCTCCCGCAATGTATGGATTCATCCTCTGATATTAGTATACATGATATCATCATTTTAGGCAAATAATTAACCTTTATTTTGGCATTTCTTCCCTACCCGCGCGCATTTTGATCTCCTCCCCAAAATACTTCCCTATATTTGCAATAAAGCCTAATACATCCTGCTTCATCACAGCCGGGAATGCAGTTAATACCGGGGCAGTCTCGAAACTGAGTACACCGCTAAATTGGATCTTGCAAAGCCCAGTTATGAATCCTTCCCAGTCTGTGGAAGAGATATTTTCACGGCTTTTGGTGAAAGTAAAGGGTATCTGGTGAAGATCGGCAATACCGTCGTTATCGTGTATATGCAGCACTTTTAATCTGCTGCCCAGTGTGGTGATAAAATCCTCAAAATCCAGTCCGATCAGATTGGCATGTCCGGTGTCAAAACAGAAACCCAATACCTCCGCACCATATTTTTCATTGATCCTGTCAATGCGTGATGCAGCCTTTCCTGCATCACAACAAGGGCCTTCTATAATATGACTGCCTGTGCTGTTGTATAGATTTTCAACACATAAAGTGACACCAAGCTCTTTTGCCATAGGTGCAAGGTATTCGATGAATTCCTCCGTTTTCTGCCACTCTGCTTCCTCCGAACCGAGATATCTGCTGAGTTTAAAACCGTGTACTACTATGTACGGGCATTCCAAAAAAGCACAGATTTTCATACTCTTCGGCGCTACTTCATAAAAAAGGTAATCGTTAAACTCCTTTGAGGCATTTGGCACATAACTTGGATATGGCATGTGCATCTGGTTGATCTGGATCCCCACGATTTGTGCTGCCTCTTTATAGGGCTCGAAAAACAGTCGAAGGTCATTCTCAGACCGGCTGAAGAAGTCGTTATGTTCAAAATGATAGAGTGATGTGTTTTGCAGGTAATCATTCAGACTGAAATCACAGCAGGAAAAACCTGCACGTTTTATCATTTCGAAGCCTTCCATTGGATAAGCATCTGGATAGGCGTCTGTTATGATGTTTTTGGTTTGGATCCCAATTGGTAAATACAATGAATGGCTCTTTTTCTTTTCTATCATACACTACTCTTTCCCTTTGCAAGCAGGCTATTTTACTATAAAAATACTGCACCCATCCCCAATGGGCGTCTTTACGAGTCTGATCCCGCGTTCTGTTTCAAAATCCTTAATTGCCTTTTTAACGCCCGGAAGATCTGGACGGAAATAGTCATGAACCATAATCCCTCCGCCCGAAACCATTCTGTCCCAGAAAAATCGCAGTCCATTTAAAATAGGCATATATAAATCCATATCCAGATTGACAAAACAAAATTTATCATCGACGCCTTTCGCTGTGTCCGGAAAATATCCTTTTTTGATAACAACATTTTCTAAAAATGTCATCTTCCTTTTGACTTTTTCTATTTTTGCATCAGGCTCTCCGTCCTTAAAGCATAACCTGTTAAACTGTCCCTCCAAAAAATCCTGATTGTCTATATTTCTCTCAAAATTCAGGTCCCTCTCATCAAAACCTTCAAACGTATCAAATAAATATAATTTTCTGCCGCCAAATGCCAGATTGATGTACATTGCGCTATCGCCCTGGTTCACACCGCACTCCGCCACGCTTCCTTCTAATTTTTCACGGTTCGCATAATCGGCAAATCCCCGAACAAAATAGTATCGTATATCCCTGTATCCACATAGACTCAGATCGATGATCTTTGATTCAGGAATTTTGTGCTGGATCAGAGTCTGTTTCATTTCCAACGCATATTCAGACTCCACAACAGCGAGAAAAACATGATCAAAATCAATTTTCTCAATGCTGTCCGGCGGCAATACCGGAACCCCCATGCACCTGACAGATCCGGATTCATCCCCTGCCCTTGAATCAATGTACGCCACTACCTCTCTTTCATGACTCCCGGACAGCCACGACAGCACTTCCCTGCCCACATAACCGCATCCATAAATAATTATTTTTTCCACAACGAAATCCTCCCCTGCAATCCCCATTGAATGCGCAGTCTCTTGTCCATAACAAAAAAACAGTTGCTTTCATCCAATTGTCATTACCAAAAGTTTACACGATATCTATTCATTCAAAGTGAAGTACCGGCGGCATATAATCATCATTAAAATATTCAATATTCTTATGAATCCCCATCTCCCGAAGCTGTTCTTCGATTTCCCGGTAATAAATATTACAGATAAAAATGCCACAATTTTCAGGCAGATCCTTCAAGGCTTCCGGAGGCTTTACTTCCAGACCACAGATTTCAGTCCCCCATAGATCAGGATTATTATCGCAGGTAAAAAGCGGCGGATACTTCTCTGCATAAGCTTTCATATACTTCCTGCACATATTACCTGCCCCAAAGAGTACCCTGAATGGATACCTTTTTAAACGCAGCTCCATTCCCGCCTGCCAGCAAAAATAATCGGTTACTGACTTCATAAGGGCATATAACTGCGGCCGCAGGAAACTCGGAAACGCATTGATCGTGCTAAAAAAATCAATCACCATCTCTCCGTCAAAGTCTATCTTCCGAAGCCCCCTGACCACACCCGGCCAGTCGATTGCGGGTTGAATTCCTGAAAAAAGCATCATATGGACATCGTGGTATCCATCACAGTCCCTCAGGATGACAGCCTTGATCCGCCTGCCAAGCGCAGTAAGAAACGGGTATACATCATTGCGGCAAAGGGCACATACGCCAGTGTCCACACAGAAACCAAACACTTCCTCCCCCATCTTGTGGTTCAGCCCATCCACCAGCTCCAGCGCCTGTGAAATCTCCGCATGATCCCCCCGCACAATACGGTTCCTGCTGTTCTTATACTGATTTCTCATCAGCAGACTCACGCCGCATGCGGCCGCTTCCTTTCCGATTTCCAGTAAGAATTCTTCTGACTCGTTCCAGCAGGAATCTACAATCAGATATCTGCTGCCAGCCTCTTTGCATATTTTGATACTCTCATCGATACTTTTTTTGATACTTTCTTTGATGCTTTCCTCCGAAACCTGTGCCACATCATTTTCTGTGGTCATTTCTGCAAAGGTACGCGGCGCATAAGCAACAGGAATCCGTATACCATTTTCCTTACATTTCTCTATGATCCCGGCATAATCCCCTATCGTGCCATCAAAATAATCGATGGGCAGCATAATACTATCGAACCCGCTTTGCTGCAGCTCTCCAATGCCTCTCATAGGCTTTTGTGGATTTATGATGCTTTTAAAACTTACATTCATCTTATCTGTCTCTTTCTTCGATCCGTTCTTTAATCTCTGTCGAACTCACATTCTCCGTGTATGGAAAAAATACGAGCTCAGACCCATGCTGCTCTAAAAAAATCTTTTTTGAGATCCAATAGGGATTATCTGCATAGTCGCTTCCTGAAAACTGTGCATCAAAGCGATATTTATAATATGCCGCCTCCGTCCCTGGATCGTCTGCCGGAATTGCTACCGCTTCATCAACATACCTGCATGCCTGGACGATCGCCATTCTCTCCGCAAATGGGATACAGGGCTTCGTTTTTTTGTCCTCTATGACCTGCTCATCCGTGACCACGCCCACGATCAGGTGATCACACTCTGCCTTTGCCCGTCTTAAAAGATTCAGGTGGCCTATATGAAACAGGTCAAATACCCCCGCCACATATCCGATATGGTATTTTTTAGGAGAAGACGCTTCTGCCAGTGCTGTTTCATTATCTGTTCTCCGCCGCTCCGGCATCTCATAATCGAGTCTCGGATCATAGACGGAAATGTTCTGTACACCCATCTTCTGTAACTGCGCGAGGACTTCCGCATAACGCTTGATGCAGATAAACACTTTGCACGGCTCGTCCATCTCTTCAAGCAATGACGGCGGTACGATCTTTATCCCATGCAGTTCCATGCCCTGTCTGCCCGCGTCATTGTCAAGGATGGCGTCGATCTTCAGATCTCTGCCAAATCGCCGGATAAAATCCTCCGCATAGTTGCCTGCACCGAAAAGATATATGCGCCTGCTCCCCATGCCCTTGAAAATATTTGTAAAAAACCTGTCATATTCCTCCTGGGAATAATCCATCCGGTACCTGTTTTCACGGACGGTCTTCCAATGCCTCCGATGAAGCCGGTGATAAACTGACAATTCTTTCTCATTTTTCAGTCTGATCATAAAAATATCTGCATATGACCTCCATGTGCTCCTGTGCTCATATAGATGAAACTGTTTCAGCAGCTCGTCTTTCGGATAAAGCGTTTCCATATCAGGCGCATCACGATATATGAAATCAATCGTCCTGATAAAGACCGCATTGGCCGGGAACGCTTCTACGTAAAACTCCTGGTCAAAAAACAAAAAATCCTGATCTGCATAAAAGCAGTTGAGAGATGCCATATCAATATATCCTCTTTCCAGTATCACACCGATATCCCTTTTCTCTTCCTCCGTTCCAAAAGCAAGTTTCCTCCAGCGGTCGATATTCGGATCGTCCTTCTTTCTTTTCTGCCATTCCGGATCAAACCGCTCCCAGTCAACCTCCGTGTAAGGGACATGTTCTGACGACCTGCATATCAACTCCCGAAATCTCCCCAGCGCTTTTATAAACGCTTCCCTGCTGTTTCTTAACAGTTCGCAAAAATACTCGGTTGCGATCTGTGCATGTATGTATGGCATCACATATGCGTCCTTTTCTATCTGTGCGTCGATGACCGGGATTCCATGATGCCGCAGATATGCGTCATTTTCCATCAGCCGCTGCAGCTTGCACCGCCCTTCAGGGTAAAGCGCTTTTTTTGCCACGGAATTTCCGCGGCGGATGACTGTAGCCATCGCCTCCCCGCGGCTGCGGTCTCCCTGGACTGTGACCTGGTCTATGTCGGAAATGCTGCCATCCATGGCACATTCTATCAGAAACGCATTTGCCATCTGGTGAAACATATTATTGTCAATAAGGGGCTTATATAATTTTTCCTCCTGCATGAAAACGGTCTCCGGATGCTGATACTGCGGGAATATCCGCACTTCAATCGGCTCATTCGGCAGATAATTCTCCGCCAAAATAAGCTGCGGCCGTGAGAGACAGGGCATGACAGAATAAAACCGGTATTCAGAAAAACCCGCACGCTCAAGCAGTCGGATCAGCTCCGATTTTGCATAAGCGCCTCTTCCCATTCCGTCGATCAGCCTATGACGATCTATTCCGCCAAAGACATGCCCGGAAAATATATCTTTATCGCCGCAAAAGCCGCGGAGCGCAAGACGGTTTTCCGCGCCCAGCAGCAGTTTGCCGCAGGGTTCCAGCAATACCCTAATCCGTTTCAACAGGCTGACGGGATCCTCTGCTCTCTCCAGAATGCCTGCTGCCACAATATAATGATATTTCGCATCAGTCAGCCCTTTTTCCAGCATTTCGGCATCTGCTTTGCTTATTCTGACATTTTTCTCCGTCAAGGCTTCATAAAGTATCTCACACTCCGGATCGCCGCCAGATATAAAAAGCATCCTTGCGCCCTCTTCAAAATCATACCAATTAAGCAGGGCTTTCGGCAGATTCCTGACCGCCTGGTTTTCCATGCCATCCCAACAACTCGTATCATATTTCTGTATAATGCCGTCCTTATCCCCTGTTCCTGATACCAATAACATCTTTCAATCCTTTCCACTCTGAACATGATACTGCTTAGGAACTGTTCATAAATTACTCATGACAATTACTTGTCTAAATGCCCATCTGCGGCATCAGATAATCTTGACGTAGCCCGCTACGCCTGCGATTATCTTCTTTGCAGCTGAACATTTATACG
>VSNO01000202.1 GCA_009774375.1 Lachnospiraceae bacterium | reverse complement strand
GCACACCATACCAGGCACGGACAGCAACATAAGGAGAGAGGAAATCATACCTCCTGATGGGATTGCTTAATCACCCAAGATCGGAGGGAGGTGTTGTCAATAACAAGTCCGCAAAGCGGTGCGAAGCACTATTGACAAGGCCTGACAGCTTCGGTAGACTCCAAGCAACAATCTAATAAATTTTTAGCCACAAGTGTTACAAAAAAGCTTGACCACTACAACCATATACCCTGTCTAATTTCCATCCCCTCCGTGTCCAGTTTTAGTATACCACTTCACGAGATACTTTTTTACCGAGTTGAACAATTTTAAGGTATATACTGTAAAAGATGTGCGTTATAATGAATATTTTGGTTTTACGGATGTAGAAGTCCGGCAGATGCTGGAATACTATGGATTTTTAGACCAGTATAGTGCAGTTAAGGAATGGTATGACGGTTATCTGTTTGGCAGTCTGGGCATATACTGTCCGTAGGTAATTACTGTAGCGATCTGCGCGACGGGAGTGTGACGGAATAGCAAAATTACTGGGTAAATACGAGCAGCAATGACATTATCAGAAGGTTTTTAAGCAAAGCGAAAACAGCAGACAGAAACGATATCAAAAAGCTGGTTAACGGAACCAGCATCAAAAAGACAATACGCCAGGAACTGACTTACCGGGATCTTGATTCCAATCCGGATAACCTGTGGAGTATCCTTTTTACAACCGGGTATCTGACACAGCGCAGTGCACAGACTGGAGAACTGACCGAACTTGTCATTCCAAACAGGGAAATACGGTGGATTTTTATCCATCAGATTCGTGAATGGTTCAGGTGGGAAACCGAAAAAACATGGAAAACCTAGAAAGCTTCTGCAGGGCATTCCTGGAAAATGACACAACCGCCATTGAGGAGGAATTCAATGCCTACCTGAAAAAGACAATCAGCATCTGTGATACACATGTCAGAAAGTAAATGAAAGAGAATTTTTACCATGGCGTCCTGCTCGGGTTATTCGGAAACATGGACGGATGGGATGTCCAGTCAAACGCCGAGTCCGGCGATGGTTACAGTGACATCAGTATAGAAATCGAAGATCAGGAAACAGGTATTGTCATTGAATTAAAATATGCGGAAAATGCGTCATTTGACACCGCATGCAGGGAGGCCATGAAGCAGATCAATGACCGTAACTATGGGGAAAAACTGGTTGATGACGGTATGACAACCATCCGCAAATACGGAATCGCATGCTATAAAAGACGCTGTAAAGTAATTTCTGGATAAAAGAAATAACGACGAGCCGGAAGGAGTCTGGTTTTAGGGAATTGCCTTCTTTTCGCTGCGCGTGCCGAAAAACTGCCTGCGCAGCTCTTCGAGTGTTTCTTCAAGGTTTGCTTTCAGGGACTGCAGTTATGTTTGCCTTGTATTCCTTTATGAAAAGAAATATAATAAAGCGAATGGACAGAGCTGTAATAGAAAAAGCGAAAGAGGGTTGATTTCATGGCTGATATTCTGGTTGTTGAAGATGAAAAGAGCATGCAGGAAATTATCGTGGAATATATGCAGCGCGGCGGACATACCTGTTTTACGGCAGACGATGGAATGGATGCGCTCATGGTATTGAAGGATCATCCCATGGATCTGATGATCCTGGATATCATGATGCCTCATCTTGACGGGTTTTCTGTCTGTAAGATGGCAAGGGAAATGAGTAATCTCCCGATCATCATGCTGACTGCCAAAAGCAATGAGGACGATAAATTAAAAGGCTATGATCTGGGCGCGGATGATTACATGACAAAACCTTTCAGTCCGAAGGTGCTGCTGGCAAAAGCAAACGCCCTGCTGCGCCGCGCCTCTGTCCTTCCGGCAGATACCGCAAACGCTGTTTGCGGGGGAAATATTTCCATTCTCCCGTCTGCCCGTAAGGTATTTCTGGAGGGGCAGGAGATTACCCTGACTTACAAGGAATATGAACTGCTTTATTTCCTGATGTCAAACCCGGGACAGATCTTCAGCCGGGAACAACTGTTGAACCGGATATGGGGATATGACTTTGAGGGGAGCACCAGGACTGTGGATACGCATATTAAAACCCTCCGGCAGAAACTGGGCGGGGAGGGCAGACATATCGTTACGCTGATCCGGTCCGGCTACAAATTTGAGGTGACAGCATGAAAATAAGCGACCATATGAATCCGTTTACTATCCGGAAAAAAATAGTGATGGCTTCCAAACTGATGGGAGCCATTCTGGTGCTGTCCTATGTGTTTTCTACCAGGCTGCCGTTAAACGAGGATGTTTCTTTTATGATCTGGATGGTATTTGTCGCCGTCTTAATCTGCGTGGTCGACCTGTGGATGGCCCGGTTTATTTCAAAGCCCGTGTCTGAGCTGAATGAAGCCGCCGGCAGGATGGCTGATCTGGACTTTTCACATCTTTGTGAGGTGACAGGGCATGATGAGTTTGGTCAGCTTTCCCATAGTCTGAACGTTATGGCCGGGAACCTTCAGAAGGCATTTGAGGAACTGGAACATGCAAACAGGAAGCTGGAACAGGATGTGGAGCAGAAGAAACGCCTGCTGGCTGAGCGGAAAGAACTGGTTGACAACCTTTCCCACGAGATGAAAACGCCCCTGGGCGTGATCCAGGCCTATGCCGAAGGACTGCAGGATGAAACAGATGAAGGAAAAAGGCAGGATTATTACGAGGTCATCATAGCAGAAACAGAACGAATGGGCAATCTGATCACGACACTGCTTGACCTCTCTGCACTGGAAAACGGGGCCGCGGAGCTTGCTTTGGAGCGCTTTGACTTTGTGGAATTTCTGGAGACTGCAGCGGGGCGGCTGCTGATGGATATCCCTGATGCTGATTTTGAGCTTCAGTATGAACTGCCCAGGCTGCCGGTGTATGTCTATACAGATAAGGGCAGGATGGAGCAGGTGCTGAACAATCTGATCGTCAATGCAAAGAGGAATGTCCGGCCGGGCGGCATTTTGAAGCTTTCGCTCACAGAACGGGAGGGTGTCCTGGACTTTTCCATCTATAATCAGGGACATTGTATCCCGGAGGAAAACCTTTCTAAAGTCTGGACGAAATTTTACCGTGATAAAAATACAAAATACAGCGGTTCCGGGCTGGGGCTTGCGATCGTGGCGCAGATCCTATCCATGCAGCATTTCGTGTATGGTGCGGCAAACCGTCCGGACGGAGTAGCGTTCTATTTTTCCATTCCTATTATAAAATAAAAGTCAATTCACACGAAAGGCTTTGGTTGCTGAAAAGTAATTGAGGCTTTTTATTTTAGAAAAGATTTCACACCAACTTCACATCAATTTCACATGGACTTCAACGCGCTTTTTTATTCTTACCACATCAGGAGGAAAGAAATTTTCCTCAAAATAAGGAGGCAGCGATTATGTTTTCAGGTTTGGAATGGTACTGGTGGATTGTGATCGTGGCGGTGCTCATCGTCTCTATCCCGTTCAAGGTAAAGTTTATGAAATGGTGGGGTAAGCGCCAGCAGGAGCAGAAGAAAGGGCAGCGTGGAAAGTGGGGTGATGACGAATGATCGAGGTCAGAAACCTGACGTTCTCCTACAGCAAAGACAAACAGGCTCTCCATGGTCTGGACTTCACCGTGGAGGACGGGGAGATTTTCGGCTTCCTGGGGCCGAACGGCTCCGGGAAGTCTACAACGCAGAAGATACTCACCGGGATTTTGAAGGGTCATGGCGGAAAAGTCTCCCTGTTCGGGCAGGATATCTCCGCCGCCCACGGGCAGGAATTTTTTCAGAAGATCGGAGTCCTCTTTGAGTTTCCCTATCTGTATGCCAATTTGAGCGCCGTGGATAATCTGAACTATTTTGCCTCGTTCTACCCAAAGGAGCGGCGGCGGGATGTGGGGGAGCTGCTGGACACGCTGGAGTTCAAGACGGACTTCCTGAAAAAGCCGGTGTCCTCCTACTCCAAGGGAATGCGCCAGAGGGTGAGCATGGCGCGGGCGCTGGTGAGCAATCCCCGTCTGCTGTTTCTGGACGAACCCACCAGCGGCCTTGATCCCTCCGGCGCGGTGCTGTTCCGCAGGATCATCGAGCAGGAGCGCAAAAAGGGGACGACGGTCTTTGTCACTACCCACAATATGGTGGACGCTGATCTCCTGTGCGACCGGGTGGCATTCATCGTGGACGGAAACCTGGTGGCTCTGGATACGCCCAGGCGTCTGAAGGAGAAAAACAGCGATCACCGGGTGGTCATCGACTATCTGTACCAGGGACAGCGGGAGTCGAAAACCATGGAGGTTCCGGAGCTGGAGGCGGGCATCCCCTTTGCCCATGATGAGATCATCAGCATCCACTCCCAGGAACCGACGCTGGAGGATATGTACATCCAGTACACGGGAAGGGGGCTGTCCTGATGGGAAAAGGTTTTTGCGCTCTGTTCAAAAAGGACTGCCGGATGCTGGCATCGGGAAAGTTCTTCCTGATGGCGGTCGGTTTTCTCTTCCTCTATACGGCCTATGTGAACCTGGGCTATATCCGCTTCATGCAGATGGAACCTTACCATGTGTACCTGTATGACCCGGCGGAAACGCAAGCATCAAAATCAGCCATGGTGCAGACTGTTCCGTCCATGGAGGCTATGGACGCTGTCCTGCTGACTGATGCCAACGGCGTGGGGCTGGACGCCAGTGCCGGGGATGTGCGGGTGGTGCTTTACAGAGGGGCGGAACACATCGACCGCCACCGGGCGGACTATGCCCTGTCCCTGCTGGAGCCTTCGGCCATCCATACCCTGGAGGTGCTTGGCACAAACACGCCGGAACAGAAAGCCAGGAAAGAGATCACCTGCGAACTGCTGTTTTTTGAACTGGCCGCTGTGGGCTTTCTGGGGATTGCCGCTGTGCTGTTCAAAGAAAAAGGCATGGGCGTGATCCGCGTCCACGCCATTCTTCCGCTGCAAAAAGACTTGTTCCTGCTGTCCAAGCTGGCAGTGTTCCTGCTCTCCGATCTGGTCTTTGCAGTACTGCTCACCCTGCTGAACATGGGATTTGCAGATGGGGCGGCGGTGCTGCCCGCCGTCCTGATTCAGACAGCAATCCTGTCGTTGATGATGGCTCTGGTGGGACTATTCTGCGCCCTGCTGCTAAAGGACTTCCGGCAATTCACACTGGCTTATCTGGTCATTGCCATTTTTGCCGCGACACCTGTATTTTTGTCCGCTAACACATCGGTTAAGTTTGACTGGATCCATTATCATCCGTTCTATCATGTCTACATGGGGCTGAAAAACGCTTATTTTGGAACGGCCATTTCGCCGGTCTATTTTGCGGGTGCTGTCGGTACGATCATGTTGCTGTTCCTGGCGGTGCGGCTCGCGTTTCATCGAGAGATCGGAAAGGAGGGGTGAGGCATGAGAGGATTAAAATATCAGATGAAAAGTGTTCTGCGGGATAAATTCTGCCTGATGACCTTCCTGCTCCCTATTCTGGTGGCTGTGGCGCTGCATTTCATGGGGTCTATTGATATGTCCAGCTTAGGGGAACTGCACTTTGGAGTGCTGGAAAATGAGCTGTCCCCGCAGACGGTCACATGGCTGGAGCGGTATGGGCCGGTAACAGCTTATGGGACACAGGAAGAACTGACCGCCGCCATCAACGAACCGTCCACCAATGTGATCGGCGTGAGGGCAGATGGTGACAGCCTTAAAACCGCGGTCAGCGGGGACGAGCTGGATATCTTCCGGCAGGCGGCGGCGACTCTGCCTGCCCTTTATGAGCGGCGGGAAGCGGGGGGTCAGGCTAAGATCCGGACATTGGAGCGCCCGGACATCATGGAAAGTCTGCAGGGCATCTTTATCCCCGCTGTGCTGATCGTCGCCATGTTCATGGGCTGTACGTTCAACGCCATGAACATCATTTCCGAGAAAGAGGACGGTGTGGCCTTTGTCAATGAGATCCTGCCCATGACGCCCAGCCAGTACATTTTGCAGAAGGTGGTGGTGGGGTTCCTCTTTGGCAGTCTGTCATCCATAGTGACAGCATGTATCTGTTTCCGACTGTCCTTGCAGAATTTCGGGCTGATGCTGGCATTGATCGTGCTGTCCTCCTTTGTGGCAGCGCTGATCGGACTGTTTATCGGAAAGTTTTCCGAGGGGCTGATGGTCGGCGTGGTCTATATCAAGATCGTTATGCTTGTGTTTATCGCGGTGCCCATTTTATGCGCTCTGATCGGGGTAAGCGGGCCGCTGGCGGTCATCTGCAATTTCGTTCCGTCCCAGCCGGCCTTTGAGGGTATCATGGCTCTGTCCGCCGGGAGTATGGGGACGGCGATGAAAGATACCGGCATTCTCGCGATTCACTGTATCGCATGGTTTGCGCTGTATGTTTTGATTTCTACCCGGCGAAAAAAGCTGGCGGTTTGAGTAAAAGAGTTTTTGTTGTATGAGGAGTGAGTAACGAAGTTGTAACATTTTTCTGGTATAATAAATAAAAAAATAGGTGGTTGGTTGAAAATGGTCGAATTATTTTATGCTGAGGATGACGCTCATATTGCAGATGCTGTAAAAAAATATCTGGAACAGAAAAACTTTAAGGTAGTAATATATAATACGATTTCAGAGGTCAGACGAGCTTTGGAAATTCATGTGCCAACGGTTATTTTGTTGGATTGGAATATGCCGGATGGTCGTGGGGATAGTCTTTGTCAATGGATACGTGGCAGATGGAAGGAACTGCCGATTATTTTCCTTACGGTCCGGGATGATTCCCAGGATATCGTTTCAGG
>VSNO01000201.1 GCA_009774375.1 Lachnospiraceae bacterium | reverse complement strand
TTTTATAGTATTTTTTTGTCTTCGTTTTTACATAAATACAGGCATCCATTTCAGGACCGCAGTACCAGAAATGTCAAAAAGAGTATACCACATTTTTTGAACAATTTCATAAAAATTTACCTCAGTCGTTTTGTTTTTCTCTGTTTTGTATTTAATAATAAAATATTTTAAATTCAGGTAAAATAAAGGGTTGTTTCTTTATTCATATTATGGTAATAATATAGTATCAATATTATTGGAGGTTTATCATGAAAACAGGAAAAAATTACAAGTTTTGGTTTGCGACAGGTTCGCAGGATCTGTACGGCGATGCGTGCTTAAAGAATGTGGCAGAGCACTCCAGGATCATCGTGGAGGGGCTCAACAAGTCCGGTCTGCTGCCGTATGAGGTCGTATGGAAGCCGACGCTGATCACAAACGCGGTGATCAGAAAGACCTTTAATGAGGCGAACGCTGACGAGGAGTGCGCTGGCGTCATCACATGGATGCATACGTTCTCGCCGGCGAAGTCCTGGATCCTGGGGCTGCAGGAGTACAGGAAGCCGCTGATGCACTTCCACACACAGTTCAACGAGGAGATCCCGTACGACACGATCGATATGGACTTCATGAACGAGAACCAGTCCGCGCACGGAGACCGGGAGTACGGCCATATCGTGAGCCGCATGGGCATCGAGCGCAAGATCGTGGTCGGACACTGGCAGAATCCGGACGTAGTCAGAAAGATCGCGCAGTGGATGGTGACTGCGGTTGGGCTGATGGAGTCCTCACACATCAGGGTGTGCCGCTTTGGCGACAACATGAACAATGTGGCTGTCACCGAGGGGGACAAGGTCGAGGCACAGATCAGGTTCGGTTGGGAGATCGACCACTACAATGTAAATGACCTGGCAGAGTATGTCGATGCAGTCTCTGCCGCAGATATCAGAAATCTGACAGACGAGTATTACAGCAGGTACAAGATTCTGACAGAGGGCAGGGACGAGGCGGAGTTTAGAAGACATGTCGAAGTGCAGGCAGGCATCGAGATCGGCATGGAGAAGTTCCTCGAGGAGAGAGATTATCACGCGGTCGTCACGCATTTTGGCATGCTCGGCGGACTCAGGCAGCTCCCGGGACTTGCGATCCAGCGCCTGATGGAAAAGGGCTATGGATTTGGCGGCGAGGGCGACTGGAAGACGGCGGCGATGGTCCGCCTGATGAAGATCATGGCTTCTAATGTCAAGGATGCGAAAGGCACGTCTTTTATGGAGGATTATACATACAATTTCGTTCCTGGCAGGGAAGGGATCCTGCAGGCGCATATGCTGGAGGTATGCCCGAGCATCGCGGACGGCGATATCTCGATCAAGGTATGTCCGCTGTCCATGGGCAACAGGGAGGATCCAGCAAGGCTTGTGTTCACATCAAAGACCGGTCCTGCTGTGGCTACATCACTGATCGATCTGGGCAGCCGTTTCCGTCTGATCATCAATGCGGTCGACTGCAAGAAGGTGGAGAAGCCGATGCCGAAGCTGCCGGTTGCGACGGCATTCTGGACGCCGCAGCCTGATCTTGCAGTCGGTGCGGAAGCATGGATCCTGGCAGGCGGCGCACATCACACGGCATTCTCGTACGATCTGACGGTCGGGCAGATGGTAGACTGGGCGGATGCGATGGGCATCGAGGCTGTCGTGATCGACAAGGATACAGACATCAGGACACTCAGGAATGAGCTGCGGTGGAATGCAGCCGTGTATAGATAAGATTATCCTGAGATCATTCAAAATACAGGCGTTTGGGCTTCTCGACGAACTCGACTTCCTCAAGGTCGGCGAAGGCGTCCACAAAGTCCTCCCGGACGGTAGCGATGGCGTAGCCGTTGATGAGGGGTTCGATGTGGATGACTTCCGACTCGAGCCGCTCGAGCGGTCCGTGATATTTGACGATCAATTCCCAGGTTCTTGTGGCAGGCGTGTAGCCTGTGCTGAGGATCTGGGATTTTTGCAGTTCAGCCTCGGTGGCGGCGAGGGCGAGATTGAGGAGGTTTTCGAGCTTGGCGTTTGGCATGGCGCGGATTCCCTTTGCGGCAGGATCGTGGATTTATTATATGATATTCCGTGTATGCGGAGTGTGTTCAAACAGGGATTTTATACAGTTCCTTATTGTCTGAAAGAAGGAAAAACAGTATAATATATTTAACAAAAGACAATTTGTTATTTTTCTACAGATCCTAAGAGGGGAGGAGACATATGCTATATCTGAAAGCACAGGAATTATCGCAGATACAGGACGTATTTAATGCGAATCCGCTGCAGGAAGAAGCGGAGATCGATCAGTTTTATCAGGATGCGACGGAGGCGAGGACGGGTGATGCATATTCGGGTTTTGTTGAAAAGATGGATTTATTGCTGGAGGATTCCCGTTATTCGCTGATCCATAAGTTGTTCATAGGGCATGCCGGAGTCGGAAAAACAACTGAGTTATATCGGTTGAAACACAGAGCTGAGGAGAAAAATTTTCTCACATGCATGGGAAGATGCGATATTGATCTGGATTCGGGTGATATTGAGTACACAGATGTCCTGTTCTATATATTGGATCTGCTGGTGAATAAGGCAAGTTTTGAGAGGTTGAAGATCAGTGATAAAGTGGTGAAAAAAATCGAGAATTACTGGAATAGCAGTACAGAACTGACCAGGACGATCTCCATGCAGGGTGAGACAGAGCTTTCAATTGGCGCCGGAACGGAAAGAGGCATCGCAAATGTCATTCGGCTGTTGGCGAATGTCAAGGCAATCCTGAAAAACAGTGCAGAGTCAAAAAGAGAGATACGGACCCAGATCGAACCGCGCAGCAGTGAGCTGATTCATCAGATCAAGGAAGTGATCAATGAAGTCAGGAATCAATTGCAGGAGAAAGGACGCCCGGAAATACCCTTTGTGATCCTGGATGGACTGGATAAGATTCCATTGACGCAGGCGAGGAAGATCTTTCAGGAAAATGGCTCCAGGTTTCAGGATCTTCCGATCCATCTGCTGGTCACATTTCCGATCTCTCTGTCATATACACCGGAATACAAAGACATTCAGGTATGGTTTCCGAATCCGGAGAAACTGCCGATGATAAAGATACGGAACTGGCAGCAGGGTGCATACCAGGAAGGATATACGGAAGGAGTGGATACAGTAAAAGCGATCATCGGGAAACGTGCGGATCTCTCACTGTTTGCGGAGGAGGCATTGCAGGAACTGATCTACTACACGGGTGGATATATAAGGGATCTGTTCCGATGCATCTGTGAGGCAGCGCTGCGGGCAAGGCTTCGGAAATCCAGCGTTATTGAATTGGAGGATGCCAGAAAGGCGCTGGCAGTATTAGAGTCGGACATCAACGGGCGATACGGCGATGAGCTGATCGGAAAGATGGAGGATATCTACAATGGAAATAAACATGTCTCCTCTTCGGAGGAAATAACGGTTCTGCTTCAGAATGGTGCAGTATTGGAATATAATGGTACCAGGTGGTGTGACTTACATCCCCTGGTAGAGAAGTGGCTTGTAGAAAACAATAAAATATCTGGATAGTGATGGAGGCATATTTTATGGGAAGCGATACTCAGAGTAATGAAGAACAGTTGGAAATGCTGTTGATGACACTGGCGGAGGTTCGGCATGGAATATGCCTGTTTCAGTCTGAAAATCAAGGAAAGCGGGTTTCGCTGATTCAGGAGCGCTTCGGAAAAGAGAACATTATCGTGCATGACATTGCAAAGGACGATGAAGAAAATGGCATGGTAAGTTCCAGGGATTTCAGAAAATGGGCATCAGAGACAGAGGCGAAGGTTGTGATCGTATATAATCTGCAGCTGCTCGGGATGCGTTTTGGAGATGAGGAAGCAATCGAAAAGTTGAATTTCATGCGTGACCAGATCCTTTCGATCGGAAAATTGTTTGTGTTTGGTGTGTCGCCATATTTCAAGAGGCTTCTGTCAGGAAAAGCTAGGGATTTGTATTCCTGTATCCTGTATCATTTCATATTTCACGATTCGGAAGAAAGACCTGCTGTAATATGTGGTCTAGATCTGGATAGATTGACAGGGAACGATGCGCTGGAGATATCGAGATATATGGAATTGAAGGAGAGGATACAGAGTCGTAATATTGCGAGGGATATTCCGATGTATCTGGCGTGTATGGAAAGCTGGTGTGATGTTGAACAATATCTTTCCTATCGTGAGAGGGAGTTTATCGCGGTACTTGCAGAGGAGGCAGACCGGCATTATGCGCAAAAAGATATAAAGATCGCAGATATAGAAAATGTATGGATCCTCGCAGGGACGTGGATCGGGCTGGAAAGCGCGGAAAGGAGTGCGCCCTGGTATGAGAAGGTGCTCTGCATGGTGAGAGGGGAATTGGGAGAGAATCACGAATTATATGCAGATGCACTGATGGAGTATACGGATTATTATGAGGCGATCAGTGATTATGTGACCTGTGAAATGTTTTGTGACCAGGCGGTTAAGATTTATGATGAGAAAAATATGAAATATTCAGGAAAAGGCAGGGTTGCATTGCAGCGAAAGGCTAAAATATTTCGAATGCATTCAATGTTTGCCGAGGCATTGGATATGTATCAGGGTTTATTGGATTATAACATCAGTAAGTATGGAGAGAAATATTATGGTAATGCCTATTTATATAGTAATATGGGAAGAGTATATGAAGAACAGGGAGATTTGTCGAGAGCCTTAGAACAGTACAATATAGCGTTGGAGACACTCGAAAAGGCAGGAAGAGGGGAAGGATGGCTTGTTCCAATTTGTCAGAATATATGTGTGACTTATATAAAATGTGGCAATGCAAATACAGCATGGAAATATATTAAGAAGGCAAAGAAGATTGTAGAAGATGTCTACGGAAAAGATTCTATTTATCTTATTGATATTTATAATAGTATGTCTGGTGTCTGGAGTGCGAGGGAGCGACCGGACAAAGAACTTGAATATTTACAGAAGGCATTCCGTTTAATCAGACGGATTCATATGGAAGACAGTGAAAAGGCATCATACATATATCACAACATGAGCAGGTTGTTGAGCTACAATGGACTCATGGACGATGCGGTTACTTTATGTAAGCGTGCAATTAAGATTCGGGAAAAAGTATATGGAGAAAAAAATGAAATAACGGCAAGTTCATATGAACAGCTTGCGTATGAACTATATATAATATCAGATGCTTTACAGGCTAAGAAATATATCAGTAAGGCTAGAAGTACTTATGTATCTTTATATGGAAATCAAAACAAACATGTAAAAAGAATTGATGATTTTCTGGAAGCCAACGCGCAGGAGGTACTGTAAGTTTGAAACAAAAAGGTAGTGTATAGAGAAAAGAGAATTGTATAGCAAACAGGCCATCTTATGAGGTGGCTTTTCAAAAAGTGGATATAGACACAACACCTAATCAGGAAGCAGGTATAACATCATCTTTGATGGTGTAGCCACGTTGCTTTAGCAGGTTAAGTGCCTGTGAAGTTGTCAATACCTTTGATCCATTCACAGGACGTGATTCAAGAAAACCTTCCGGTGTGTATGGCTTTAAATCTGAAAGTATGTGCCAGATAGCGGTCAGGAGCATACGGCAGATTGCAATGATGGCTTTCTTGTGGCCACGGCGTGCTTTTATACGCTTGTAGCGGTCGGTTATTTCTGGATGTTTCCTGGAACGCAATAAAGCATTTGCAACTTGTACCAGTATTGGTTTAAAATAAGTACCAGCACGGGAGATTCGAGTCGATTTGATCTTATTGTTGCTCTGGTCATTGCGTGGACAGCATCTTGCCCATGAAACGAGGTGTTTTGCTGTGGGGAAGACAGACATATCACCGCCGATTTCAGAAAGGACCTGGATAGCAGTCATGGGATTTTTATCAAACCCGGGGACAGTACGGATCAGGTTAAGGGCATCCTGGTATTTATCAGAGAGACGAAGGATCTCCCGTTCTATTTCTTTAAGATGGTTTTCTAATTCGTCGATGTGGCTAAGGCACTGCCTGAGTTTAACAGCCTGTTCAGGAGAAATGGCACCGTCAACAGCAGCCTGGATCTCTTCGACAGGTGTTTTGCACCGGCTGTCCACAAAAGGTGTTACGTCAAACAGTTCCCCGGGATGGGTAAGCATAAATTCCGTAATGGAGCGTGCGGATTTTCCGAACACGTCACTGAAGACGTCGTCGAGTTTGAGATTGGATACAGTAAGACAATTCTGTGCACGGTTCTTTTCACCAACTATCATGCAGGTGAGTTTGAAACGGTATCTTACCAGGTCCCTCAAATGGCGGATGTCAGCGGGTGGAATAAAGGAAGGTCTGACCATGTCACACATGTAAAGGTCACAGATCCATTTTGCATCCTTGCGGTCAGTTTTGTTTCCCTTTCGTGGTTTCGTATACTTGGGATGGGAAAGGGTAACAAAAAAATTGTTCTTCTCCAGGATGTTAAAGACAGGGATCCAATACTTGCCGGTAGATTCCATACAAACGTCAGAACAGTGGTATTTAGCAAGCCAGTCAGACAGCTCCTGTAAGCCTTTTGAAAAGGAAGAGAAGCGGGTCTGCTTATACTCTGTGCGGCCGATGGAATCAGTAATACCAATACAGGCATAAATCCATGTTTTGTGGACATCGAGTCCACAACAGTTAAAACGAAAAACTTTAAAAGACAATATAAAAACCTCCTGATATATTATAGGGATAAAACTGACAGGGACTGGCCATCCGGCAAAATCGAGTCGACTTTGGAAGAGATAAGTTTACGGGCTACGGGAATGCGCCA
>VSNO01000200.1 GCA_009774375.1 Lachnospiraceae bacterium | reverse complement strand
TCCAGCGACTGCTTCCTGAATTTGGAAGGGGTGCAGCCCTTTGCCGCTATAAATTTATTGATAAAGTAGTCTGTATTCTTATAGCCCACGTCCTCTGCAATCTTATAAATCTTGTCATCTGTCCGGACAAGCAGCTGTGCTGCCTGTTCAATGCGGTAATTATTCAGATAATCCTTAAAAGACTGATTATATTTTTTGCGGAATATCTGTCCCAGATAGGCGTTATTGATATAGTACTTCTGTCCAAGATCCCGCAGTGTCAGGTTTTCTGCAAAGTGCTCCCGCACCTCCTGCTCGATCAGGGCAAACACACCTCTCGACACATTCTTCCTAAGCTGCGCCAGATACTCTGCGTACTCGCACGCAAATCTCGCCAGATGCACCTTGCTTCCCCGCATCAGGCCGTCCTCAAAAGAACTCTCGCTGATCAGGTGCAGAATTTCTTCCTGATTGACGCAGTCATCCTGCTCCGTCGCGACATGGATCAGCTGAAACAGCAGATAATTGATATTGAGGTTTACAGTCTCCCCCATCGCCCCCATCTTGCGCAGTTCCTCATACAACCGGTCCACTGCCTCATGAATACGCACATTATCATTCTGTTCTATACAGGATATCAAATGATCAAGTTCTGCCTTGCACAAGAGAATGCCCCCGCTGTTTACCTGGATCTCCTCCTCATAGAAGTAGATACTCTTCCGGTCATGAAACGCCTGCAGGGAATTGAGCATGCAGGCAGTACCATAAGATTTCGATACAGATGCTATATCCGTCACCTTTTTACCAACCAGCATCACAATCTTGCTCTTTAACGCCAAACTCAGGTAATCCAGTAGTCTTTCCAAATACTCTCTCTCGGAACAGCCATTTTTTACCGCCATGTAATCACAATAGATCAGACCGACATCATAGATATTTTCTTCAGAGGAAACATCAAGAATACAGTGCTCCTCATCCTCCTTCAGAAACTCCTTGCAGCTCTGATAAAGCTTTCTCTGCTGGGAACGCATCTCCATATCTTCCACATCTTCGGGATTCAAGGCATCTAACAGCTGTATATCAATATAGCGCACTCCGCTGGAGAGAGACATGTGCTTAAAGACATATTCCAAATTAATATCATCATACTTGCCAAGCAGTAAGGAGATGACATTTCTCGCCAGATATGCCCGCTCCATCTGCTTTTTGTCCTCCTGCTTCTGAATCTCCGTCGCCGACATGTTGGCAGCTTTTCTGATAATCTCCGTCAGGACTTCCTTTTCGACTGGCTTTAGCACATAATCCATACAAGAATAATGGATCGCCTGCTGTGCATAGGCAAATTCACTATACCCGCTAAGTATGACAAAATATGCATCTGACACCTGCTCCCTGCGTATTGTTTCAAGAAGTTCCAGACCTGTCATCTCCGGCATCTTGATGTCTGCTATGATCAGATCAACCTCATTAGCCCTTAAATATGTCAGTGCTTCCATGCCATTCTGCGCCGTTGCAACAATCTCACACCCCTCCTCCTTCCAGTCAAGAAGCAGAGAAAGCCCTTGCACGATAAATGGTTCATCATCAACAAGCAGTACCCGTAACATATTCACCAAACCCTTCCAAATTATTTTTGATCATATGGCATCCGGATCTGTATCATCGTTCCAACACCCTTCTCGCTTTCCAGTGCAAACTTCACCTGATTGTCTGTCACCATCTTCAGGCGCAGGCAGGCATTGAGTATACCTACTCTTCCCTTCTCCTTAAGCCGGTCAATGCTCGCACCCCGCATCAGATCGAGAAGTCTTTGATGTTCGCTCTCCTCCATACCGTTGCCAGTGTCCTCTACCTCTATGCAGAGCTCTTCCTTTTCGATATATATGCGCACAAAAATCCATCCCTGTGTTGTTTTGTTCTCAATCCCGTGGATACACGCATTTTCCACAAAAGTCACCACCGAAAGTTTAGGGATCTCAATGTTCAGACATTTCTTCTCCACATCAATGTCATATGACAGCCTGTCTCCAAACCGGTATTTCTGCAGACCAAGATACGCCTCCACAAACTCCATTTCTCTGCCGACTTCTACAGTATCTGTCGACCATTCCACATTTTGACGCTCCATAACGGCAAGCATCTCCACCATTCTGGCAATCTCGGGCTCACTTCGAAGGACACAATGCATCCGTATGGTTTCGAGTGCATTAAAAAGAAAATGAGGATTGATCTGGCTGTGAAGCGCCAAAAGCTCCGCACTCTGCCTCGCGATATCCATTTCCTGCTGCTTAATGCGGTCTTTGTAGACCGTCTGTATCAGGTCATTCGTCCGCTCTGCCATCCTGTTATAATTCTGCATAAGTCGGCCAATCTCATCACTGCCGCTGATCTCGTCAATCCGGCTGAGCTCCTCATCTTCCACTTTGTCAAACACCTGGCTTAACTGCTCGATCCTCACTGTAAGAGAACGGTTCAGCTCCTTCATAAGCCTCCATGGCAGGATTGCATTTGTCAATATCAGTAATGCAATAAATGGCATATTATCCCAGAGCTCCCTGACCACATCCGTCTCCGGTTCCAGAATATAGATCTGCAGCTCACTGCCGTATAAACTCATCTCCTTGCTCACACCAGCCTTATGTTCCATCGTAAACAGATCAAAATTCTGATTGACACTGCTATGACCATCATTGGCCAGCAGCACCCTGTCTCCCTGACAGACATACACCGGAAATTCATATCCCAGCTTTACGAGTCCTCGTACCATATTACTGTAATCGAGTTCTATTTTTAAGAATTTCTCATATCTGTGCCCGCCGAAAAAATCAAGCCGCTTTAAAAATAAAACTTTTCGTTTCGCCTCAACCACCGGACTCTTTTCATTATCATAATAAAAATACAGCATCGTATCCCGCCCTGACTCCTCAAAAGTCCGATACCAGTCCGTATTCTCTATAGCTGACAGTCGGGAAAATTCGCCTCCATTTACAATCGTGGGGTTGTCCGCATACATTGTGATGATCGAGTTATCCATCCCGGCGCCGCCTTTGAACAGCGTCGTTTTTATAAAATCCTGATACGCCTCGACATACGCAAGAGGCCCTTCATACTCACGATTCAGGTATCGCTCAATATACTCGTTCATATAGATCTGTTTTGCCGTGGCAGCCGCATACTCAATACTGTTCGTCAGACTGTACTGTATGGCGCTGGCTGTATTCTCCATGGCATGTTGCTGCTTTGTGTGCTGATTATTCACCACGATATACAAGACAACGCTGTCCGTGACCACCAGAGGCAGCAGCACACAGCATACATATAACAGGGTCAGCTTTCTGCTGAGCGAAATATTATTCATATACTGTTTAAACTTATATGCTACTTTCTGCCTTCGGGCATCTATGTTGTCTCTTTGTGCTGTATTCAAGGAAATATTACCTCCATCCCTTAGCGTTTTATCTGCATTCATTACCTCCTGAAAACGATCTCTTTAGTCTCAAATGTATCTTTTACCCACACAGATTCCTCTGGCCCAAGATATGCATCTTCTATCTTACTGTTTGCATGAAAAATCCTGATTCGCTCTAATACAACACCAGCTTCCATAGCTCCGACTGAAAGTTCCTGCACTCCTTTTTTAAAAGGAAGAACCGCACTGCTGATCCGGATCTGATCCAAAACTCCCACCGCCCATCTGGCATCACTTCTGTCTCCACCTCTGAAATCCGATGGGATCAGTTCCAATGGGACCCTGTCTCCATTATGGTTATCCAGCATCAGATGAACGCTATGATCATGAACGACCGCATTCGTCGGCGCAGTAAGTATCTCCACCCTGTAATTCCCTGCCTCTTCTATGAAAAATCTGTACGTCAGTTCAGGCTTATCCGCATCTATGGCAAACACCGCCGTGCTTGGAAATACCTTCACACCTGCACTGTATTTTCCATATCTATCTATAATAGCAAACGCACCATTTTTTAGATCCATTTTCTCTGCAAAATGCTCTGCACCTATTACAATCCCGTGCTTAGACGGCAAAAATGTCATATCAGGCAATCCCCTGGTTTCTGGATTCCTGGCTGATATATGCACAATAACACTTGTCTCGTCATCCTCGATCAACAGCTCTATGGATTCCCTTTTTTCTGTCAGCTTTTCCTTGATACATTTTATGGAAATATCCTCCTGAACAGCTACATCCCCTTCGGTTGATGACAGCATTATCCAATCTGGCACTATGCCATTTAATGCCGATATGTGATAGTGCAGCATTCCTGTCCCATCATTTGCGATCTCAAGTACGACCTCCTCTGAACCCGCGTACATAAAGTCATCGATCTCAATTACCATAGGATTCCCATAGTTTTTGCATGCATATTCATCTGAATCGTTCCTTGATACAGACATACGCGGTTTATGCACTGGTTCCACACTGCATATCAAAGGATACTGATATCCATCCTCATTCCACTTTGTAAAACCTATATGCTGTGCCAGCTGCATGCCATTCCATTTTTGATTATTGAACACTGCAAATTCTTCTGCAAGTTTCCTGTCCCTATGTATGCACTCCCTGGTCAGATCTCCAAAAACATTCGCAATCTGTCTTCCCTGTTTTGCATAATGCGTATTCTTTCCTGAATACAGATGCATCTTCAGCAAATTCATACTTGCCATTGCAGCAAAATGGACCATACTATAATATGCCATCCGCTCAGGTTCCGACAGCTTCTCTAAAATGCTTACGGATGTAAGCTCCACCTTCTTTGCCCGCTCGAGCATTCTGTCCGTTTCTCCATAATTACACGGATGATAGATTCCTTCATGCAATGATTCCGGCCTGCGCATATTATTGATATCCACATACTCCGTAAATACATATGCGATGTCCTTTTGTAATTCCACTGAAGCATCAGGAAAGCTTTTTCCTGCCCATTCCGCAGTAAATTCCAGATAACTTTCCCTATTGCCATATCCCCATTTATCATAGTCATATGCCAGTGCCATAAAATACGTAATCGGCACTTCATGAAGTTTTAAATCTCCTGCGTTCACAATCCATGCATCCTGTATGCCATACTCGTATGCCATACACATCTGCTCCCATATCTTAGATAGCGGAGTCGAGTCAACCCACTCGTATGATACCGGTTCACCATGATAATCAAGGTGGTAATACATGCCCCATCCCCCGTTACGATTTCTGATCTGTTCCGCAGGCAAGGTGCGCATATGCCCAAAATTATCCTCACAGAGCATACAGATGACGCCATCCAGCTCTTTCCAATCTTTTAACCCTGCTATTAGCTCACTTCCATAAAAGTATTGTTCAACTTCTTTATATAATACTAACAAAAGAGGGGGATCTCCCTGAACCTGTTCTGCAATAAGCATCTTTTGTTTTTTTATGATATCTTTCAAAAGACAGATATTCTCTGCTATTGTTGCTTTTTCGCCCAGCATGGAGGTATCGCGTTCTCCACGCATCCCAATGGTTATCACATTTTCATATTTCCCGCTTCTTTTCAGTGCGTCCTCCCAATATTTTAAGAGTCCACTCTCATTCGTATAAAAATTCCATTCACTTCCATATTCAGAGCCATCTCCTTTGACCTTATCCCATTCCTCGCTGGCTCTAAGACAAGGCTCATGATGAGAATATCCTATAATGATACCGTACACGCCAGCAAGCACTTCATTGGCATTTCCTGGTCCATCCAGCGGAAACGAAGCGCTCCACATGGCAGGCCAGAGATAATTACCCTTGATACGAAGGAGAAATTCAAAAATCTCCTTGTATACTTTTGTGTTAAACCCTCCAAAATGCGAACATGTCCAGTTTCCGAAACAGGGCCACTCATCATTGATAAAAAAACCTCTATATCTGACACTCGGCTCCTTAGAAACCTGTTCGATATCCTCATGAATAACAATCCGATCCTTCTTTACCGGCGGCACATCACCCCAATAACACAGTGGAGACACCCCAATATATTCAGATAAAGTAAACATGCCATAGATCGTTCCCCGTTTATCGCTTCCACAGATTACAAGCGCCTGTTCTATATTTTTAAATGGCTTTTTCACTATCTTTATCTGAAAAACTTCAAACTTTCCATTGATTACTTCCAAGTCAATCTTTCCTGCCTGTTCCATCTCGTCAAGCAGGCTGCTCCTGCCTGTCGTAGCACATAATATAACCTGGGTGATACCGCCTTCATCTATATCAAGCTCCGAAACACATTCTGGCTTTATACCTGTTACTTTCTTAAAATCCTCAGCTAATGTGTCTGCAATACGTCGTACACCCTCATGGCATCCTTTCTCCACTAATATGGGAGTCGTTCCTTTTTCCGAATATAATTTCATACTGCTATTCCTTTTAAATAAGTATTTTTATTTCTGTCGGTAGTTTAGCCGTATCTGGACATGTAAGAATCCATGTATAACCAAAACGTTCCTTCGTGAGTGAGCCACAACCAGAATCATCAGGTTCTGGATGCAGCTGTAACGGTGAATCAAGCCCCTTTAATGAGCCTATTGCTCCCGGGCCACCATGAACCAAAGCTATTCTATAAAGCGCTTTCCCATATAAACATACCATTTCTATTGTCTTATCTGAATTTTATAGAAACTATTATATTTCATTTTATTTTATAAAACAGATTTCTCATTGAAACCCATCAAACTAAATATCATATCCCTCATTATTATGAGTCTTTCATACCTTTTAAAGTGATTCAACTTCCCTGTTCATCAAATATCCTGAGTCTCTAGTACAGCGTTGCCTAAATAACAGTGAAAAACAGTGCCTGATATTTGTGACAGGACAAGGCGGAGGAAGGAGGCAATGC
>VSNO01000020.1 GCA_009774375.1 Lachnospiraceae bacterium | reverse complement strand
CTTTTTTACAGGACTAATTATTATCTGAGTCGGATAATAATGTAAAACTACAAAAACATAATAAGGAGAGGTAGTGGAGTATGAAAAAGCGTGTATTAGCATTAGTTATGTCGACTGCGATGGTTGCATCTGTATTGACAGCGTGCGGTGGTGGATCTGGTGATTCTGGCAATAGTGGATCAAACCAGAGTTCTGGCGCGGACAGCGCGACGACAAATGCAGGGAATGCGTCATCAAGCGCAGGTGCGAGCGGTGAGGTTCAGGATGTTACCCTGAAAGTATGGTGTCCACAGAACCAGGTAGAGACTGGTATTATGGAGCAGCAGCAGACTGCTTTTGCGGCAGAGCATCCGGAGTGGAATATCACATGGCAGACAGAGATCGTCGGAGAGGATAAGTGCAAGGATGAGGTATTGAAGGATGTGGGCGTAGCCGGAGATGTATTTATGTTTTCGACGGATCAGCTTCCTGATTTGGTAGAGGCAGGCGCAATTGCGCAGCTCGGTGGCGCTACAGAGACAATGGTAAAAGAAGAGAATGCTCAGGCGGTTATCGATACCGTAACCTGGGATGACAAGACATATGCGGTTCCGTTTACACATAATACATTTTTTATGTATTATGATAAGACGATCTTGGATGAGTCAGATGTCACTTCGTTAGAGAAGATCATGGCAAAAGAGACTGCTGACAATGTATATAATTTTTATTTTGAGTCGGCAGGCGGCTGGAAACTGGGTTGCTATTACTATGGCGCGGGTCTGAATATTTTCGGTGAGGATGGCAGCGATCTGGAAGCAGGCGTGGACTGGAATAACGATACAGGTATTGCAGTTACAAATTATCTGATTGATCTGATCAATAATCCGAAATGTGCGTTTGACGGTGAGGTACAGCCTTCAGAGCTTGCACCGGAGCACAGACTTGGCGCATGGTTTGATGGTCTTTGGAATTATGATCTGTACGCAGACGCGCTTGGCGATGATCTCGGTATGGCGATCCTTCCGACATTCAATCCGGACGGCAGTGATTATCAGTTATTGAGTTTTTATTCTTCCAAGGCGATCGGTGTCAACGCACAGTCTAAGAATCCCGCGGCTGCTGTTGCATTTGCAGCATACCTTGGAAATGAGGAGAATCAGCTGCTTCGTTTTGAGAAGTCTGCACAGGTTCCGACAAACCTGAATGCTGGTTCCAGCGAGACAGTCAAGGCTGATCCGAAGTCTGCCATTCTTGTGGAGGAGTCTAACAAAGCCAGCGTAATGCAGCCTGTCAGCTCTACATTCAGCGCAAGATATTGGAGTAACGCGGGCGCGATTGCGACTGAGATCAGAAGCGGTGAGATTACAAAGGATAATGTAAAGGAAAAGATGGATACATTTGCAGCAGCGATGGTTCAGTAAAAGTAAAAGATCGCAATTTTTCGTTCATCTTTAATACGTTCTTAATGCGGAGATACTATTGTGGTATCTCCGTCTCTAAGAGAATAGGAGGTTTTTGATGAAACTTTTTAAGAAGAAAGAGGCTCTTATGTATGAAAGGCCGAGGGACGCCAGTGTTTCACAGGTCTTTAAAGAAAGTGATATCAATACCAAGATATCATATCTCGTCTTTGGTTTTGGCAATATAGTTAACAAACAGGTTGTGAGAGGATTGATTTTTCTAGCATTAGAAATTTTTTATCTCATTTATCTATTTTCTTTCGGTATTCATTCTCTTGGTGATTTTATCACGCTGGGTACTGTGGAGCAGGGACAGGTATATAATGAGGCGTTGGGAATCTATGAGTATTCCCAGGGTGATGACTCCATGCTCTGCTTGTTGTACGGCGTTATTACTCTTGTGCTGACAGCGGGTATAATCTTTATTGCATTCATGTCTGCAAAAAGTTCTTTCTGTACACAGAAGCGCAAGGAAAAGGGAATGCCTGTTCCGACTTTTTTAGACGATATTCGTTCCTTGAAAGAAGAGAATCTACATTCCCTTCTGATGGCTCTTCCGATCGTGGGAATCATCTGTTTTACGATTGTACCGTTGATATTCATGATTTTGATCGCGTTTACGAATTATGATCATGAACATCAGCCGCCCGGAAATCTGTTTTCATGGGTGGGATTCAGCAATTTCAGCGCTATGTTTTCACAGGGCGGAAAACTGGCGGGAACTTTTTGGCCAGTGCTTACATGGACGCTCATCTGGGCAGTTTCCGCTACGGCAAGCTGCTATATCTTGGGATTGCTGCTTGCGATGCTGATCAACCGCAAGGGAACCAGAGGAAAAGCGTTTTGGAGATTTATGTTTGTGCTTTCGGTAGCGGTTCCCCAGTTTGTCACACTGCTGACTATGAGGACGATTTTCAATGCGAACGGCCCTGTGAACGTAATTCTGAGAGGACTTGGGATTATCGGTGCAACAGACTCGATTCCATTCTTTACGAATGAACTGTATGCGAAGATTACGATCATTCTGATCAATATCTGGATCGGTGTGCCGTACACGATGCTGTCGACGACCGGTATCCTGCAGAATATTCCGGCGGATCTGTATGAGGCGGCAAAGATTGATGGGGCAAGCGCACCAGTGATTTTCTGGAAGATCACACTTCCGTATATGGTTTTTGTAATGACACCCAATATCATTACATCTTTTACAGGTAACATCAATAGCTTTAACGTCATATTCCTGTTATCAGGAGGCGGTCCCGACTCTCTGGAATACTACTATGCAGGAAAGACGGATCTGCTGGTTACCTGGCTATACAAGTTGACGATTACTCAAAAGGATTACAACCTGGGTGCTGTAATCGGTATTCTGGTATTCGTTATTCTTTCCGTTTTGTCACTGATAACCTACCGTCGTACGGGTTCTTATAAAGATGAGGGGGCGTTCCAATAATGAAGGCAAAGAGATTTATTACAAATACTGCATGTCATATCTTGCTAGCGGTTCTCAGCGTGATCTGGGTGCTGCCGATCCTTTTTGTTGTGCTGACCTCATTTCGTGCGGAGGGTGGATCCTATAAGACGTACATATGGCCCAAAGGATTTACACTGGACAATTACAAAAATCTGATTATGGGGCATAGTAATATCGACTTTACAAGATGGTTTTTCAACACATTGATCATCGCAATCTTCAGCACAATGCTCTCTGCATTTTTTGTGCTGTGTGTTTCCTACTGTATGAGCCGTCTGCGTTTTAAAATGCGCAAAACCTTCATGAACATCGCTCTGATCTTAGGTATGTTTCCGGGATTCATGTCGATGATCGCTGTTTACTATATTCTGAAGGGGCTTGGATTGTTGGAGACAGGCCAGCTGAAGCAGGTGGCGCTGGTGATGGTCTACTCGGGTGGCGCCGGGCTGGGTTTCTATATGGCAAAGGGATTTTTTGACACGATCTCCAAGTCGATCGATGAGGCGGCATATATTGACGGTGCGTCAAAATGGGACACTTTTATCCATATTACGATTCCATTATCTAAGCCGATTATTACGTACACTTTGCTGACATCGTTCATGGGACCTTGGGTGGATTATATATTCGCAAAGGTTATTATGGGCAATGATATCAAGTA
The DNA here is from genome assembly GCA_009774375.1 of Lachnospiraceae bacterium. Classification (GTDB taxonomy): domain Bacteria; phylum Bacillota; class Clostridia; order Lachnospirales; family Lachnospiraceae; genus COE1. Next base: position 33,274 of record VSNO01000020.1, on the reverse strand, counting down.
CTATACCATCGCAATCGGATTATGGACAATGCTGGAACAGGAGTATGTAGAGTACTACTATACGCAGTTCTATGCGGGGTGTGTATTGATATCGATTCCGATATCGATCATTTTCCTGCTGTCACAGAGTTGTTATGTGGAAGGCATATCAGGAGCTGTGAAGGGATAAAACAGAACAATAAAATCGGCGGCCGCGTGCTGCCGATTTTTTTGCATACACTTATTGTTGTCTTGTGTTTTGGATAAAAATATATTATAGTTATATTATATCATGATTTCGGAGGAAAAGATGAGACTTTATATCATACGTCATGGAGAGACTGAATGGAATGTAAAGAGACGTTTTCAGGGACGGTCAGATATCCCGTTGAATGAGGAGGGCCGCAGGCTTGCACGGATCACAGCGGAGGCGTTGGAGGACGTGCCTTTTTCCCGAATATATACCAGCCCGCTGAAACGCGCTTATGAGACCGCGATGATCATAAAGGGAGTGCGTGATATCCCCGTGATGACAGAACCCAGAATTATCGAGATCAGTTTTGGGGAATACGAAGGACTCTGCTGTGGAAAGAAAGATTACAACATTCCAGATCCGGAATTTATGAATTTCTTTGACAGGCCGGAAGCGTACAAACCGCCCAGGGGTGCTGAGGGGATAGAGGAATTAAAGGCGAGAACTGCTGATTTTTTAGCGGAAATCGTGCATAATAAAGATATGGAAGGTGATACAATATTAGTATCAACGCATGGAGCCGCGCTGCGGGGGCTTCTGTCCAACATCAATCATGTCGCGCTCAGGGATTTCTGGAAGGGCGGCGTGCACAAAAACTGTGCAGTGACTATTGTGGATGTAAAAGATGGCCAGGCAGTCATAACTGAAGAGGGAAAGACATATTATTAAGAATATAAGGGCTCACAGAGAAAGTAGGATCCCAAACGAAAGAAGGCGTCGCAATTTTGGAAAATGAGTATAGCAAGGTAAAAGTAAACAACGAGATAGATTTCTGCTCGGTAACAGAACAGAAGGTAAAGGCAACATTGGAGAAGGCATTTATGAAAGCGAGGGTCTCTTATTTTCTCAGATGGGAGAAGCCTGGCTTTTGGTCCAAAATATTTGGCGGGGGCAAAGATCGGATTGTATTCTGTATCAATTCAGCTCAGTTAGAGACTGCGGATGAGGTGTTGAAGGAACTTGGGGATATTGAGGGAAACGTAAAGATGCTGCGCACGAAGTCAAATAACATGATCGGATTTTGACACAACAGATCAGGTGTGGGAAGTTGGGCTTCCCGCACCTGCTTTATTGTGCGCCCGGCGGCGCACGTTTTCAGCGCACAGAAGTCAGCAGAGGCCATAGTAGTTTTTATCATGAAGGACCGAATCAGCAGGGGTCCTAAGTATAACTTGGAAAGCAGGGATGGGCGAATATGACAGAAAACACGGACAGTCTGCAAAGAGATAGTGCGGAAGCGTCAGGGTCATTCAAACGGATATGAAATGAAGGGGACAGTGCACAGCGAAACTCTTAGAAGTGATACTGAATAAGGACAGCTTCAACAGGGTGTATAAGAGGGTGAGGGCAGACAAGGGAGCTGAAAATGTCCTGTTTCTGACAGATGACGGACAGGTGCGAGAAAAGCAGATGAGTAGAACAGTATCTGCTTGGCCAATTCTGTCCCTTGTTCGCCCACGTGAGAAGTGATAAAATAGTACAAAATAATATAAGAAAAACTTGTAAAAAATGACAAAATGCTAATTATTCTATTTGGATATTCAGGTTTGCTGATAGAAAATACACAAAAAATGTACTAGTCTGTATATTCATGTCAATGTCATACATCGCTGGGCAGTTTCGTTACCTGTGGGACAATGTTGTATCAGACGGAATGTTATTTTAGAAAGGAATGAAAAAGATATGCCTACGATTCAGGACACGATCATACAGGCGGTCAAGGCGAAGGGTTATAGAATCCTGGAGGATAAAGATGCCCTGTGTGTCATTCTGGAGGATCTGTCTCCCAGTCTGCAAAGCGAGAGAGGATTTATTGACAAAGTATATAACAACAGGGTAGGAAGGATTTTGTTAAATGCCTATTTGTCGGATCCGTCGGGAAAAGAAGAGTATCTGCGGGAGGCGGACGAATATCTCGACAGGGAAAACGGTCGCAATGAGACATGGAGAAAGCGCCTGTTGTCCTACTTTGAGCCTGCCATAAAGGGCGGGCTGCCGGGACAGGAAGCGATGCGCAAAGGACAGAGGGTGGCGCTCGACAGTTCTGTGAAGATGGCGCTTGTCGGAATGGGCTGGGATATTGGGCGATACGTTGGAGGGCATGATTTCAGTCTGGACGTGTCTGCGTTCATGCTGGGCGAAAATGGAAGATGTCAGAGAAGTGAGGATTTTATTTTTTATAATAATCTGCAGGGAAGAAACAGGGCAGTCGTCTATCTGAAGGATGATCTGCGGGGTGAAGATACCCGGGACAATCAGGTGATGATCATTGATTTTTCCAGGATTCCGGATGATGTTCACAGGATCGCTGTCTGTGTGTCGATCTATGATGCCGCCGCCCGCTGCCAGAACTTTGGACAGGTTACGAACGCTTATATCAGGGTGGCGAAGATAGCGAACAGGCTTGACATGAAGGGCAGGGAGCAGCTGCGTTTTCATCTCGGTGAATGGTTTTCTGATGAGACTGCGTTGGTGTTTGGCGAGATCTACAGATACAGAGATGAGTGGAAGTTCAATGCGGTCGGCGCTGGATTTCAGGGCGGGATGGAGGCTTTGCTGAACCGGTTCGGATTAGAAACTGCATAGACAGACCGCGCGGACTGCAGATCCAGAAGAAAGGCAGAGGGCACGGTCCTGTTTGCGGTTGGAACAGAAAACAGAAAGGATACAGAGGAAGGCGGAAGATGAGTATGGGTGGAAAGAACAAGGGTGACGTGATCGAAAAAGGAATCGTCATAGTTGACAGAAATAATTCAAAAGTGGCGGTTAATTATCTGATCAGCGATGCGGGAGGCCAGGGAGATGTCTATCATGTCACGTTCAAAGGGCACGATTATGCCATGAAATGGTATTGCAAGCACACAGACGATGTGATCGGAGGGGCACAGTATACCACGATCTCGAGGATCTGCGGGGAGGATAAAAGGCCGGGCGGCCAATTCATATGGCCGCTTATTCTGGTTACAGAGGAAAATCCGGAAAACGGAAAAAGATTTGGTTACCTCATGGAGCTGCTGCCCGGGGGAGTGCATGAAATGGACGATTTTCTCCGAATGGACGGCGACCCGAAGGCAGTGCGGTTTAAGAATTACAATTCCATGCTGGTCGCAGGGATGAATTTTGCGGCAGCGATGCAGCGTCTGCATTTAAAAGGCCTGTCATACAAAGATCTCAATCCCAAGAACTTTGCGATCGATCCGGAGAATGGGGATGTCCTGGTCGTGGATAATGACAATGTCTCCATTGATGGGGATCTGTGCTCTGTCAAGGGGACAAAGGGATATATGGCACCGGAGATCCCCAGGAGCAATTACAGGCAGAATCCCGGCAGGGAGACGGATTACTATTCCCTGGCAACTGTGCTGTACCGCTTATTCTTTGTCGATCATCCCATGGAGGGAAAAGCGTGGGCAGATTATCCGCTCTGTACGGATCAGGTTGAGGATTATCTATACGCGATCAATCCGGTGTTTCATTTTGATCCGGATGATGACAGCAACCGGCCGACAGAGGTGTATGCCCCGAATGCCGGTATGAGATGGCGTGCCATGCCGCAGGAGCTGAGGAATCTGTTCGTCAGGACGTTTACGGACGGAGTGGATCAGCCGGGGGCAAGGCCGCCGGAAAATGAATGGATCGCGACGATCGCGAAGACAAGGGACAAGCTGATCCGGCTGAAACCTGACAGGGAGCAGTTTGTGAACTTTTCAGACCCCAGATCGATCCCGCAGAGATGTCTGGGGTTAAAGATCGGAAACAATACGATAGCGGTTTATCCGCAGAAGGCTGTCTATGCGATCAGCATTGACGGAAATGTCCATCAATACGCAAGTGTGTCTGCAGGGATCGTGTATGACAGGAACAGTGACAGGCTGCTCATCCGGAACCTGACAAGCAGGATCTGGAGATGCTATTCTCCTGTGTCCGGGCAGCTGACGGATGTGGGGAAAGGGCAGGAATATCCCCTGGAACCGGGGGTGATGATCGAGTTTCAGAGAGATCAGCCGAAGATCGTAGGAGAAATATTTGATCCGGCATCCGGAAGACAGTGAGTGCAGGATATGTAAAAAGGAGATAAGAGATGAGCAATGATACATATGATGATCCATTTGGAACCCAGCCTGTTACGCCCGGATATAATACATATCCGACGAAGGGATCCTATAAGCTCCTGGTAGTGATCTTTGTGGTCGACTGCAGCAAGACGATGCACGGAGAGCGGATCGGCGCTGTCAATGCGGCTTTGCAGGAGCTGAAATTTAAGCTGAGGGAGATCAAGGACAATCACAGTCTGGAGCTCAAGGCTGCCATTATGAGCTTTGCCTCCGGTGCAAAGTGGGAGTTGCAGCTGACGCCGATCGAGGAAGTGATACTGAATACGATCCACACCCGCCCGGGGCTGACGGAGTATGGAGCGGCTTTTCATGAGCTGAACAAGGTGCTTCAGAAAGAGGCGTATATGAAGCACGTGGGAAAGGTTGCACCTCCGGCGATCATGTTTCTGACAGACGGGGAACCGGAGGATGACTATCAGGCGGATCTGGATGAACTGCTGAGAAATCCGTGGTTTATGAATGCGAGCAGAAGTGCGGTTCTGTTGGGCGACGCCATACATAACCAGTCCGCGAGGAATGCAGTCAGCCAGTTTGTCAATGATGCGGACCGCGATATCGTTACAGCAGATGACAGCACGGTCATCATTCAGAAGATCAGGCTGGCCACCATGCATACTGTTGCGGGGGATCCCATACAGGATGTACCGCAAGACAGTATACGGGTGGATATGGGAGATCCGTTTGACGGACCGGGAGGAAACGATACGGATCCGGTCGGAGATATATCGCTGGCAAAGGATGATCAGGATGTTGATGATCCGTCTGGCGCTGGCTCCATAGCGGGTGATTTGATTGATGGCATTACAGGCTGTATTGATAACCCGTTCGGCGATGACGATGATCTATTCAACAACCTGATATGACATAGCTGCAAGGAGGATTGCCATGGGAGGAGACATAAGCGTTCCCGACAGGAAGACTGTGAGGATCCGCGAACAGTGGTATGAAAGTGCACTGGGTGCAGATGTAGCTGTCGTGGGGAGCGGATCTGTCAGGAGAAAGGTTGTAGTCCATAACTATGACAGGAAGGGAAAACTACAGCTGGAAAATAAACTTAAAATATTTGCAGGCACATTAGGTGAAGGGGGTGCCAGGGAGAAAACATTCAGGGAGATAAGGGGGTTAAAGGAATTTAAGAATATTATTTTTCCCATGGATAATCCTGAACAGCCAGATCCCCGAAATGATAACAGATATTGTATCTTCTGCGACCTGCCGCGGGAATTCGTACAAAAATATTGTGTTCTCGGCAAAGCTGTCGGCAGGGCTGATTTTACATTGCATTCAAGAGTGGTTGCCGCTTTGAATATTGCCGAGGTCATGAAAACGGTGAATCGGTACTTTAGCGGTATGATCAGCTGTGTTACGCCGGCTGCATTTTACATCAATCCGGAGAATGGGGATGTCAGGGTTTTTATAGAATATCTGCTATATTATGATCCGGCCCAGGTTGACGGGGGGGAGGACTATCTCTTATGCGGCAGCGGATCGCGCACATTAAAGGAAGAGGATCTGGTAAAGTTTGAAGCTTATACGATATTCCGGCTGCTGTGTGTGGATAATCCATATGACGGCAGGGATACTTTGATCCAGTTTCCGTTGCTCTCAGCAACGGCGCTGAACCAGATCAATTCCGGTAAATACGGCTTTATCTTTTCGGGTTACTGGAACCAGTATTCTGAGCATATTGGGAAGGAAGCTTATCAGAGATGGAGAAATATACCTTCCGGTCTGAGGAGCCTGCTGGAGGCAGAGTTAAACAGAAAACAGGGAGAGGGGCAATATAAGACAACAGATGAATGGTTAGCGTACATGAGGATGCTGAGAGACTGCCTTGTCCTGGAGAACGGTCAGTTTCGGCTCTGCGATCCAGATGTCCCCAGTCAGGTGCTGTTTCTTCAGACAGGAGATTACAGGATCCCGGTCAAACCGCGGAAGGCGGTTTACTGGTATCATGTAGGAATGCCGGAGGATCAGTTTGAGAACGGGATCGTAGCGGGGATCAACGCGGACGGTTATGTCGAGAATTATTCCCACATACAGTGGGATATATCCAAGCCAGCGGCAGCAATAAAATTAGAATCGAGACAGAGCATCAAACCAGAGGAAGGAATGAGAATTGATATAGGCGGGAAGGTTCTGTATGTGATCTGCGGGGGAAATTCGATCCAACCGGCCTTTGACACGGGCAGCTTGGCTGAACCGCTTAAGCTGATGGAGGTTCAGGAGGTTGATCAGGAGAACGATAGGGATAGGCAGAGAGGCGGTGGATCTTGAGCGTTTCGAAAAGCATTGTCACAGTGATTTTCATTGTGGACACGTCGGGCAGCATGTGCGGACAGAAGATCGAGTCGGTAAACGCAGCTGTCGCCGAATGTCTCGGGGTACTCAGAAAATATCAGACGGGAAATGAAAATCTCATGACCGGATTTCTCACTTTTGACGAAAAGGCAGGGGATCTTGTTTGGGAGAGGGATGGGGGAGCGGCTGTCTTTAAGGTGAAGCCCAAAAGCAATGGATTTTACAGTATGACATCGTTCTCCTGCCTGTATGAAGGGTTGTATGCGGTCTTGCGCGAATGTCAGACAGACAGACTGTGTCTTTTTCTGATAACGGACGGAAGGCCTACAGACTCAGGCGAGTATGCGGATGCGCTGGAGAAGGTGAAAAGCCTGGAAGTTTTCAGAAGGGCAGACAGGTATGTGGTTCTATCCGGAAATGATACGGGCGGAATAGGCAATGACGTCCTGGAATTTGTCGGGTTTCAGGCGGATAAGATCATACATCTGTCGGATTTGTCAGGCTGCATGGCAAAAGTGCAGATGCTGACGGCGGATGACGGCGGCAACAAGGCGCGGTATGAATCAATATTTGGTGATTAAATATAAAGGAGGAAGTAGCATGCATTGTCCAGAGTATGATGCACGCGAAATAAGCGATGGCAGATGACTATATGGGATCTGAGGTTTTTACGCCGCAGATAGGGAATATGTTTACAAAAGGGACAGCGAAGCTTTTAAATATGATCTTTGTCGTGGACATATCCGGAAGCATGCGCGGGCACGGACGGATTCAGGCGGTCAACGACGCGTTCACGAAGATGATCCCGGATCTGAGGCAGATTCAGGAGGACAGCATGTCAGAGTTCGAACTCAAGATCGCGATCATGACGTTTGACCAGGATGCGCGGTGGATCGTGACACCTACGCCGATCATGGAGTATAACCATGAGGATCTGCTGTGCAGTGAATGGGTGACATATTTTAGCAATGCGTTTCATAAACTGGGAGAGAAACTGACGCGGAAGGAATTCATGGCTCATACGGGAAAACTGGCACAGCCGTATATCATGTTTATGACAGACGGGGAGCCTACCCCGGATGATGATTACCAGCCGGAGCTGGATGCCCTGCTTGAGAACGGATGGTTCAAGGCATCCCAGAGGTTTGCCGTGCTGATCGGAACCGATGCGATCAACAGCCAGGAGGCGAGGGATGCTGTCGCGAGGTTTGTGACCAGTCCGGAGGAGGGGATCATTGATGCGGTGGATGCAGCTGCCATTGCGGCGGAGGTGCAGGCAAAGACGATCCATACCATTCAGATCGCTACAAGGCACGGGGTTCCTTCTGTCAGTCTGACGGACAGCAGCTCGTCTGCTGATGATAACGGTTTTGGGGACTTTGGCGGTTTTGGAGACTTTGGGGACTTTGACGATAGTAGTTTTATATAAAACGGGGCCTGTATAGAACGAGGGGATAATTTATGCAGTATAGAACATTTGATAATTTCCAGCGAGGGTTTTCACATGAAAAGGCAGGTTCTGACAGTGCGTGTGAGGACTATGCGGATTCATATGCTGATGCTGGTGGCAGGTTTTACATCTGCGCTGTCTGTGACGGGCACAGTGACAACAACTGCTTCCGGAGTTCAAAGGGTGCGCAGTATGGATGTGAGGCGGCAGTCGAGATCTTATCCCGCTTCTGTACGCTGTATTATGAAGACGAAGAGGCTGCGAGAAAGATTGAATTCACGGATGAAGTGATGCTGCGTCTCAAGAAGAGTATCAAACAGTATTGGGATGACAGAGTGCTGGGGGATATCAATGCGCATCCCATCTCGGATGAGGAGACGGCACATCTGAGCGACCGTGTGAGAACCCTGTACAGTTCCGGCCGCGGTCTGCAGAATATCTATGGAGCGACTTTTCTCGCGTTTGCCATCAGTAAAGAGTTCTGTGTCGCACTTCATATCGGGGATGGGATCATGCTGTGCGTTGATTCGGACGGTACATACTATGAGCCGTTGCAGCCGGATAAGAAAAGCGAGACGGGAGCGCCTGCGTCTCTGTGTGATACGGATCTGTTTTCGCGCGAGGGCGCGTTCCGATGCAAAGTTTTGCGCAGGATCCCACAGGCAGTTGTCGTGTCTTCTGACGGGATCGGGGACTGTATGGATCCGCTGCAGTTTATGGAATTGTTTCATTCACTGATAGAGACATTTGAATCCATGGAGCAGAATAACAGCGGCCAGAACCTGATGAATGATTCGCAGAAAAATTATCTGGAGAGTCTTGTGAAGCACTATGCGCAGAAAGGAAACGGTGTGGAGGATGACTGTTCCCTCGCGGGTATCTATGCTGTGGATGGGAGAATACCGCAGGTAAAGATACCGTTGGACAAGGCGGAACAATTGTGGAGGAATTCCATCGAAGAGAGAAACAGTGTGATCCAGGATTATGAGAGACGAAAAAAGGAAACGATCGAAAGGATCGATCATCAGAAGAGAAATATGGACGCAGAGACCAGCGTATGGTACACGGACAAAGGTAAGCTGGAAAATCACAAGGAGGCGCTTATGAATCTCGTCATAACTGTGGCGGAACAGAAACGCTATTATGATGCCAGGATAAGGGGCTGTGAGGAGTATATACAAAGGGCCGGGGGGGCAGTACCCGGCAGGATCGGATTGATCAGGATCATGCCTGTGGATGAACGGTATCTGGAAGAAGACGAGGTGTACAAAGAAATCAAAGAGTACATGGAATCCAGGAATGCGAAGGGACAGGAAAAGAAGCTGGAGAATGTGACATGCAACGGAGAGGCGTACAGGGACGTGGTGCAGACGGGAGAGACAGAAGCTGAGACAGACCCGAAAGATGTCAGGAAGGAATATATGACCGTTTGACGGATGGGGTGAGAAGAGATGAGCGGACCCAAGTTAAGTCAGGCCGAGCTGGAGCGGATGCGTGCAGAACAGCTTGAAAGAGAGCGGATGGCGGCGCTGAAGAGGCTGCAGGAAGCTCAGGGCGCATATCGGAAAGAGTGTGCGAAGGCCGGTATCCTGAAAGAAAAAGCCAGTCAGCTGTTAAGCCGGACGGATGCGGTATATCGCGCCGATGCAGAAGTACGGGTTCAGGCTGCACTGGACAGAATCCGTATCAGACCGGTGGCAGATACAAAAGATCCGGAGAGTTATGATGCTGCGAGGACAGAGCTGGCAAAGATTATACAGGAGGCTGCCGGCGAGATTGGCGGGATACTGAAAACGGTTGCGGATAGGACCGTCAATGATAAAAAGCAGAATGATGCCAATGCCGTGTATCAGTCATTTCAGTCGACTGTCAATGGGGCAGGCAGGGAGATCGGCGCGGTAAAGATCGCGTTCGGGAACAGCTACGATAAGGAGTGTATCAGGAGGCAGCTGGATGCGATGCGGGTTCATTTTGAAGTGCAGGCAGACTGCACAGATGTTCCGGATCTGCGCGGTTTTTCAGCGGCGGCGGTTTCCAGGATAAAGGGACTGTTGTCCCAGGATCTGGATGTGGCGCGGTCTGAAATGCAGCGGATCGCAAATGAGGAGGCGGAGATACTTCGGATTTGCGATGAGAGAAGGGACTTGTACAATGAGTATGCTGCGCTTGCCTCAATGACGGACAGGATTCCCAGGGATCCCGGGGAGTTTGAGAGTGCTGCAGCGATAAGGGCAGAGATCTCAGAATTGAGGGATCTGTACCGGCAGCAGGATGAGATGGATTATATCGCGGATCAGATCAATGACGCGATGGTGGAGCTGGGGTATACATTTGTGACATCCAGGGTTCTGACAAAGAAAGACCAGGGGGAGACGGATTTCAGTCTTTACCAGGCGGACAGGGAAACAGGGGTTGCCGTGTACACAGACCAGACCGGCGCTGTGATGATGCGGATGACAGTGCTGGGAGACGATCCTGTCATTACGGAGGCGGACAGAGATTTTAGCTATCAGAGACAGATCGATTTCTGCGCCGGACACCCGGATATCGTGGCAGCGCTGGCCGGGCGGGGAGTATTGCTGAAACAAAGAAGTTACCGTGAGCCGGACAGGGCGTACACTTATAAGATAAATATACAGGGACAAAAAACAGCGGCTAATACGGGATCCACCAAAAAGGATGCGGGAGTCCAGAAGGCAGACAGGAGGAGACGGCGTGCGGGCAGTAAAAGAATGCATGCGGTGTAATGCGAAGAATGATTCGGAACAGAAGTACTGTGTGAAATGCGGGAGATTTTTATCTGCCAGGGCGGCCGGACACCCAAAGAACAAAACGATATGGGATATGGAACTCACGCCCCAGTTGATCGGAAGTTCTGAGCCTCAGCCGTGCGGCCAGGTGATATGTCCGCAGTGCAGGAGCGTGTCCGCGGCAGTAGACGGCGTGCTTCCGCTTGCCTGTGACCAGTGCGGTTATTTTTTTCAGGCAGGTATAGATGACATTGCCCGTGCACCCTCATCGGATCCGCAGATACCGGATGTCAAGAAGAATCCCATTATCAATGTTGGGAGAGACACATCATATATGCGGTTTATCGCTGTTTCCAGGAAGGATGTGCCTCCGGAGGAGGCTGATGTGCAGGGCGGGATCATAGGAGATAACGGGACGGTCATGAGGTGGATCAGGACCAGCCAGCAGATGAGCTTTCGTCATACTCCGGCTGGATGGTACATACAGGCGCTGGCGGGGCAGCCGCTATATAACGGAGTTCCTGTGAATACGGGTGCACAGATCAGATTGTCCGACGGGGATATGCTCACGATAGAAAAGGAACAGATCCGAGTGGAGATCGTTCGGGGAAAGGTTTGAATCAGGAGGGGAAGGTGTATCTTGACAGAATATTATACCCGGTGACTGCTCTGGGGCCGGGAAATCGTGTGGCAGTGTGGACAGCCGGATGCGGCAGGAAATGTGCGGGATGTGCCAATCCTGAATTGTGGGACAGACATCCGCAGCAGTCGATAGAACCGAAGAGGGCAGCAGGGTACATTCATTCCATGATCGGCGGGGAGGTCGATGGACTTACGATAACAGGCGGTGAGCCATTTGATCAGGCGCGGGATCTCGTCAGGATGATCGATGCCCTGGTTGTTCAGACAGAGATATTCGTGTTCTCAGGATATCAGATCGCGGAGCTGCAGGATGATGCGGCAAAGAGGGAGCTGCTGAGCCGGATCGATGTGCTGGTCGATGGGAATTATATTGAGGCGCTCAATGACGGAGTCTCCGCATTGAGGGGGTCGGCAAACCAGCAGATCCACTATTTGAACGAGGATGTCCGGGACAAATACGAACAGTACATCAGGGAAGGCAGGAAGATACAGAATTTTGTATATGATTATAAGACGCTGTCTGTCGGAATACACAATCCGCCTGTCGGATCATGGCGGCGGATGGAATAAGAGGTTGTTGGTATGATTGAGAAAAGCAAGTGGCAGAGGGAGCTTGTCGTGTTCAGCCGCCTGGTGAACACGATCATCCTGACAGGAAATATAAATGATCAGCATCCGATCGTCAACGAGAGCAAGCAGAGGATACGGGGATTTTGCTCGCTTTCATTGTATCTGGCGCATACTTGCCAGAGTCTTGGATATCAGGCTGTCCTTTTCTATACGCCTGTTGATGGATTTTATTCCGTTAACGGACTGCAGCAGAAAACAGACGTTTTGGAACTGGTTGAAAGGGTGGCGCGGGAGGCACAAAACGGCGGTCAGGATGGTCTGGGGCTGACGCGTAGAAAAAGTGCGGCGGGAAATGCTTCTCTGGCTGCGGAGAGTATGGAAAGCGCCGCGTATATCATGGATCTGATCCTGACGCAGAGCAGTACATCTATAGCGGTGATCGTGAGTTTTTCGTCGAGAATGCTGGCAAGACCGGACGACCTGGATATGGACGAGCGCATGATCTTCATGCACTTTCAGGAGGGGGCGGTAAATGCGCGTAAGAACCATGCCGGGAATCCTGCGGTGGCGGACTATCAGGACAATCCGGTGATTCAGAACCAGCTGTTTCTGATCGCGGATAAGATCAATGACCTGCCGGCGTGGTATTATCTGTCACATCCCAGCCTGAAGATCATCGATATACCCAGGCCGGACTACCACGTGCGCAGCCAGATCATAGCAGGGTATTCCACGGCTTTTCCCGGGTTTAGCGAGGCGTCGGATGAGGAAAGGAAATTGTTTCATGATGCTTTTGTCGGCGCGACCGAGGGTTTTACGACGCAGGATATCGCGAGAGTCTTTCAGATCGCGCGGTTTGGCAAGCTGGACATTCACGGTATAGATAACGCGATCCTGCTGTACAAGCATGGTGTCCGGGACAATCCTTGGATGAAACTGGACGCGTGCAGGCTGGCAGGGGCGGAGGAACAGATCGGGAAACGGGTGATCGGGCAGGATCCTGTCGTGAAGGTGGCTGTCGATATTGTCAAGAGGGCAGCCATGGGGATGTCGGGGCTGCAGCACTCAGCTTCCTCCTCAAAACCGAGGGGAATCCTGTTCCTGGCGGGTCCCACAGGTACAGGAAAGACGGAACTGGCGAAGGCGCTGACGGAACTGATCTTTCTGGATGAGAGCAACATGATCCGCTTTGATATGAGTGAATACCGGCAGGAACAGTCTGACCAGAGACTGCTCGGAGCGCCTCCGGGATATGTCGGATATGAGGCTGGAGGCCAGCTGACGAACGCAGTGCGGGAGCATCCGTTTTCCGTACTGCTCTTTGATGAGATCGAGAAAGCGCATCCGTCGGTGCTGGACAAGTTTCTGCAGGTGCTGGAGGACGGAAGGATAACGGACGGGCGCGGAGAGACCGTATACTTCAGGGACTGCCTGATCATTTTTACCAGCAATCTGGGGATTACCATGCCGTCCCGGGACAATCCGTCTGTCAGGGTGCAGAATGTGAGTTATGAGGAAGATACGGACTATCAGACGGTGCGCGACAAGATCCTCTATGGAGTGAGACATTATTTTAATGACGAGCTGGGGCGGCCGGAGCTGCTGAACAGGATCGGGAATAACATCCTGGTGTTTGACTATATCAGGGAGAACAGTCTCGGACAGATCCTGTCAAAGCAGATCAGCAATATCACCAGAAATCTGTGGGTGGACAAACAGATACAGCTGGTCGTTTCACAGGAGGCGGAGGAGGATCTCCATCAGTTTGCGGCGGCTGACCTGTCGAAAGGACAGGGAGGGCGCGGTATAGGAAACATGATAGAGGAGATGCTGATCAATCCTCTTGCCAGATTCATGTTTGACAACAGTGTTTTCCGGGATACGCTGATCACAGTGGAGCATGTATACAGAAAATACGGGACAGCGGAAATCAAGGCAAAGTTGGGTTGAGGTATGAGTGGTTTAAACGGCATGAGGCTGTCCCTTCCGCCGGGCAGTGTGCTACATGGGCAGAAGGGGAGCTACACTGTAATAAATATTGTGTGTGTCAGCGAGCGGTCAGTCACAGTGTCCTGTACAGATGAGCAGGGGAAGGGGAAGTGGAGGCTGAAATTATATAACGGAGCGTCTGCCGTCTCGGTAGAAGTGCAGAAGATCCTGTTGTCAAATCCTGTCAAAGGGGTCGTTCTGCCTTGTGACACGGGGGGATTTTCAGGTCTGCGGTTCTCTGTGACCCCGGAATTCAAAGCTGTCGATGCCGGTCAGTTTCCGATCCCGCTGCAGGTTCTGACTGACAAGGTGATCCCGCAGATGGCTGATATCATTCATCAGTACCATCAAAACAGGATCCTGCTCAGGGATATCTGTCCCAGCCATATCCTGTACAGACCCGAGGATGAGAAGATGGCATACTGCGGCCTGAACAATGCGGCGGTGCTGAAAGGCAATGCATCCACGACAAAAGCGCCGGGGCATGGGCAGTCTGCAGGATATCTTGCGCCAGAGATCGAAAAGTATGGCTACAGTGTCTGTTCAGACTATTTTTCGTTCGGAGCCACGATCCTGTCGATCCTGAGAGGATCTGACCCGGCTGGGAATCTGACAAGGGAAGCGTTCTTGAGCAGATTGTCCAGGGGAGTGGTTCCGGGCATTGATGTGCAGCATCTGAGAGATACGCCATATGAACTGTACAGCGCGGAGGATAAAGTCCTCTATCTTGCTCTGGGGCTGATGCTCCCGGATCCAGCGGTTCGATGGGGATATGGAGAGATCAGGTGCTGGTGCAGCGGTCAGAGCATTCCCCTGATGCAGGGTGGAAAGAGGGTTCATTATCAATTTGCAAGACCATATACAGCTGGCGGCGGTCAATGCTGGAACCAGAAACAGCTGGCAGCCGGGATCGCGGCGAAAAGGACAGAGTGGACGGACAGCGCGGTGCGGCGGATCGCAGAGTTTGCCAGGGAGGAGGGGCTTGCGTGTTCTGGTGCACTGGATTGGATTGCGGCCGATCCGGGTTTATCCGCAAAGGGAAAAATATTCAGATACATTTACACACTGGATCCGGCAATAGTCGGTCTGTGGTGGGATGGAAGGTCTTTTTCAGATACGGGGAGCCTTGTGGATGCGTTCAAAAAAGGTACTTTTCCGACTGAGGAGTTTTCCAGACTGCTGAGAGACAGGGCGATCTCTTTTCTGGAAAAATGCCGGGAAGGGATCGGAATCAGCAGCGGGGAGTGTATTGCAGATATTGAGGCGGTGGAGTCTCTGGAAACCTCCGAGCCGGGCAAGGGTGTCCAGCGGTGCATGATGATGTTTGCCAATGATCCGGATGAACGCTTTTTTACCGTGGACGGGGAAGACTACAGGGATCTGTCCCAGCTGTTGCTGCGGTATAAGGACGATGGGAAGAGACTGAGGGAGCTGAGCAGTGCGATCCTTCTCGATCCTTCGTTTCAGGCATGGCTCTGGGCGAAAGGGATGGAGCAGTCCGGTACAGAGGCAGTCCGTATTGTCAGGAGCAGTCCGGAACGTGGATTTTACCTGCTGCTGTGTATCTGTGAGCGTTCTGTGAGTGATGAGGGCGTAAAGAAACTGGCAAGGCGCATGTTTTTGAGATGGGGCGATTATGCCCCTGTGGTATGGCTGAGCAGGAACATCAGATTTTATAAGGCGGCAGGGGAGTCCGGCAGAATGCTCTATGATACGTTTTCAGGTGCGGGGTTCGAGGTGATGGATTCCCTGGATACACTGAGCCGCAAAGCGAATGCGCTTGTCAGCGATTATCAGATCTTTGTGGGAAGGACATTGAAGAATCCATTTGTGTTGGAGAATGAGGATGCGGGGGATCAGGATTTCGAATATTATCCGCTGTATGAGAGCGGATATTTCTGCTGCAGCTGGATCAATGGCCTGGAAGTGTGTCCGGCTTTCCTGAAGAGTGTGGGGGAAGTGATCGATGCCGGAAAGGTGGGGACATGGCTCAGACATAGTGAGGATGAAGAGATACGGCGGCTTCAGGAGCGATCTTCCCGGTTGTCTGCAGGGAATGATGATGCCTCGGCTGATGAGGAGGGCGCTTATAGTTCGCTGAGCAGCAGAAATCTGGGACTTTCGGTCTTTATGATGATCGCAGCGTGCGTGCTGTTCGCGCTGTCAGGAAACAAATCCTGGATGGCGGGGGCGGCTTCCTTTGCGGCTGGTGGAATCTTTCCGGCGCATTCCTTTCTGCAATATTATAAGAAGAAGGTCCGCGTGGAGGTCCGGTTGAGAAACAGGCAGGTTCAGCGGAACAGGCAGTCGGCAATAGACAGCAGGATCGGGATTATCAGACAGCGGAGCATGGAGGTCTATACAGGGATCGTCAATGGACAGGCAGTTCAATGCAGAGTGGCAGCTGCGGCGGACGCGGGCATAGAGGATCGGGATATTTTGGGTCAGAATGCTCCGGATCTGAGCGACCTTGATCTGGGTGCAGGTCAAAAAGTCATGGCATATATCTCGACATACGGCTATGTTATGATGGCGGTCATCTCTGTGGGAGACGGATACAGTCTGTTTGCAGAGGCCAGTATTTATGCTGCGATTTATGGGCTGGCGCTGCCGTATCTGTTAAACCGGAGACGTCTGGTGAGGACCTTTTCGGCGTGGTCTGCCACGACACTGACCGTGGCAGCTGCAGCCATCTGGGGAGGAGCGGCGTTCGGCAGTTCGTTTTTCGTTGCGATGAACTGGGCGCCGGTCGTCTGCCTGATCGCTGGGGGTGTGTTGGGTCTGTTCCTCATGTTCATGTGAAGGAGAAAAAGATGGAAACAGCGAGATTACAGGCGGTATTGCGGGAGCTTGACAACCGTACCCTGGGTACAGGGCGGCAGGTATTGGAGATCAATAAACAGATCGGCAGCCTGTGTGCGCAGGCAGAACAGTACCGGAATACAGCGGATAGAATTCTTGCCAGGGTATCTGGCGAGGACGATGCCGGGCGGTCTGCGGATATGGTGTCACAGGCCTATGCGTATATCAGCAGGGCGGAATATTGTGAAGCTTCTGCGGGGGAGATGCAGTCACAGGCAGATACGCTGAAGGGGGACCTTCAGGTCTGCAGATCCGAATACGAATATTATATGGGTGAGGGGGAAAGAAATCTTGAAAACCTGAGACTTACAGTTGAAAAGCTGACGGCACTGTCGGGGGCGAAGTACGGAGGCGGCGGTCTGGCGCAGTCTCTTGGGCAGACGCGGCAAAGACTGGCTTTTAACACGAAGCTGGTAGACGGCTGCAGGCAGAGGATCCAGTGGATCGACCGGATCTGCGGGAGCGGGGGCGGTCAGCCGGTCAGAAAATATACATTGCATTAAATGCGTTGGAACATGCGAAGGAGAAAAGAAAATGGGCTATTCGATGGACAGTTATATAACAAGAGGGCAGATGGATGTCACGGACAAATTAAATGAGGGGAAGGATCAGGTATCACAGATCGGAGATGAGTTTCGGGAAGTGAAAGACCAGATCCAGGATATTCCAGGAGGGCTGGATGATGATCTGAAGGATATGATAAAAAATGCCGAGTTATCTGGACGGCAGGAAGCGCTTGCCGATATTGAGGCAGTGGAGAGATCCCTGATCGACACCGCGAAGACAACGGCCGATTCGATCGGGGGAGATGTCAGGAACAAAATATCCGATAATACTTCCGTCAGGGGAAAAATAGACGGGATAAACAGCAAATATGGACAGGGGGATCTCGCCAGAGCGAAAGCGGCGATCGATGCCAACACCCGGAAGGGGGAGGACCTTCTCAGGATGCTGGATGATGCGATCAAAGATGCGGACCAGAGCACACAGCGCGTAAAGGATAAGCTGTAGCAAAAAGGAGATGCTTTATGGGAACTGAATTTTATACGATTCATGCGATCCCGGATCTGACACTGGCACAGTATAGCGCTGAGGAAAGCGGCGGAGTTGACGATGTGATCCGCCAGCATGCGGCTTTCTACCGTCAGCTGAACAGGAAAGGCCTGCTGTTCGGCGAGATATACCATCTCGTTTATGTGTACGATCCGCTTATGCAGCCGGGAAAAAGGCTGAATGTTTATCTGCGTGCGGACAGGGATGGCGAGTCTCCCGCCTGCATGCATGAGTTCATGACAGCGTCCCCGCTGTCGTCATACTTTCACTTTGAGAAGGAAGAGCCGCCCTGTGACCCTGTCTTTGCATACCGCGCAGTGATAGGAAAACAGGACGGGTTTGTCTCATCGTCCTTCCCGGACAAAAATACAGGATATTATACGGTATATCCATGGAAGGCAAACGAGAAAGCGCGGCTGATCGGACTGTTCAGGATGATGCAGAGACTGCAGCAGCCTGCAGCGTACAGTGTTACGGTCAGGTCTGTCGATCTCTCTGTAAGTATGCGGGAGTCCTTTCGGACACAGATCCAGTATATCCGCAATGCGCAGAAAGTGAACATGGGGAACAGGGATGAGAATGCAGAACAGTGTCTGCGGATATACGACAAGTTTCTTGAGAGTCTGTGCAGTCATCCGCATTTTATCTGCAGGATCAGTTCTTATGCCGGACAGGAATCCGTGGCAAGGATGATACTGGACGCGGCTGCTTCGGAGGCGGTTGAGGAGGGCAGTTATCGGATGATGTGCGAAGCTGGGACGTTTCATCCGCTGGAGCCGGAGAGAGGGATGGGAGAACTCTGTCTGGATGATGCACCGAGGGGGATGCGTAGGTGGAACAGACTGTTCCTGCTCAGTGAGCTGGTTCCGTTTGCGATGTTCCCTGTCCTGTACCCGGGAGAGACGGTGGAGATCCCAAAGGAATCTGCACCGGTCTATGAGAAAAGGGGGCTTCATCTTGGCAGGGATCGCAGCGGTTATGACGTATATGTCCCGCTTGATCTGCTGGCGAAGCATGCCCTGCTGGCAGGTGTTCCTGGAAGCGGGAAGACTTACAGCATGCTCCATATTTCGTCACAGCTGTCTGGGGAATACGCGATCCCGGTTCTGGTGCTCGAACCGGCTAAAAAGGAATACCGGGCTCTTGCGCGCAACACGAAAATGCCGGATCTGGCCGTGTTTTCACCCGGAGCCGCAGGTTCGTTTCCACTGAGGATCAACCCATTTGAATTTCCAGCAGGGTTGAAACTGTCGGAACATATCACGAATCTCGTTCAGGTTTTTGAGGGGGCATTTGATCTGACACCGCCCATGCCGTTTCTGGTATCGGAGGGAATCGAGCAGGTTTACAGGGATCATGGGTGGTATCCGTTTGAAGTGAATGATGGATCCCGCTCATATCCGAGCATCCGGGAACTGTACGACAAGGTCGCCAAACTTCTGGATGCGTCTGATTACGCGCCGGAGATCAGAAGCAATCTGAAATCCTGCCTGCAGGTGAGGATTGGATCCCTGATCACGAGAGAGATGGGGAATGTGTTTGACGTGCCGGCATCGACGTTATCTCCGGAGGAATGGCTGCAGGCCACATGTGTGATCGAGCTGGAGTCGCTGGGACCGGATGCGGCCAATTTCCTCACCTTACTGCTGATGACCCTGATCAGGGAGTTGCTGAGGCAGCATCCCAAGGCAGCTCAGGACAGGCCAAGACATGTGATCTTTTTGGAAGAAGCCCACAATCTGATCGGTCCGTCGACGGTGGCAAATGCCGAGAACGGGGATGCCAAGGTGGCGTCGACAAAGTATATTGTAAATATGCTTGCGGAGGTCAGGGCACTGCGGGAGGCCATCGTGATCGCAGACCAGCTGCCGACAGGGCTGGCGCCGCAGATTACCAAGAATACATCTCTGAAGATCGCGCACCGGATAACCGCGATGGATGACCGGCAGCTTTTGGCAGCCACGATGTCAGCCGACGGGGTTCAGCTTGAACGCATGGGATCCTTTCAGCCCGGACAGGCGCTGTGTGTCTATGAAAATATCATGAAACCATTTGAGATCCAGATATCAGAATACGACGGGAATGCGGAACCGCCTGACAATGATGAGCTGTATGAGATCCTCTCGGACAGGGATATATACAGGAAGGTCATGGAGCGCGATTTTGAGATAATGAACAGAAAGTTTATGGCAAAAAAGAGCCGGATCCTGGAGAGATACAGGATTATAGTTGAGAGCGGCAGAATAATGGAACAAAACAGGGTTGTTGTACAAAAAAATCCGACAGATCAAAAGAACATTAGCAAATTTAAGTCAAACGAAGAACAGTACATGAGGAATATAGACAGGCTGTTCGAGGACTGGCTGGAATATCTGCTGGAGCTGAGCGATTACTGTAAGATGAACATGTTGAAAAGGCAGGATGGGTTGGCTCTTGTGCGTCGCGACTTAAGAGAATTGATGGATGTGATAAAGGAATTGATGAAAGACTCCCCAGATCAGTGTGCCGCGACCCTGGGGAGAGTGGTAGGCAGGATCGACGGCGGTTTGACATGGGCGGCAGGACAAGTGCCAAAATAGGGAAAGGAATGTGTGCATGGGATATGATTCGTTATCAGGCAGGACAGATTCGTATGTAAAAGACAGGAAACATCTCAACGAAGAGTTTGATTGTTTTGATGAAGCGTATGGGAAACTGGAAGATGTCCGTGCGGATGCGGAGAAGTCGGATGCTGACATACAGAGCGCGGTCTCTGATATACAGCGTGGGTTCGACCAGGAGCACAGGACTCTCGAAGGGCAGAGTGATGAACTGGAAGATGAAAAGAGCAGATTGTCGGACAGCATCAACCGGGAGCTGGACAGACTGGATACAGCCAGCAGGAAGATTGATTCCCTCGCGGGGAAAAAGTATGCGGGAGGATTGAAAACGGCATCCGAAATGTGTGAGGACTATATGAAACAGCTGGAGGGGCTTCTGGACCGGCTGGACGCGGCTGCGTCGGCAGGGAATGCACGCGGGGCGGCAGGCGGTGCTATGGATGGCAGGGCAATGCCTGACGGCTCGTGCGATGGGCGGACTGCCTCAGACAGGGATGCGATGCCGGTGGGCAGTCTGGTACCTGACAGGAAGACGCCGCGCGACCTGCCCTGTACCCAATATGGATTTACAGTTGATCCTGATGGCAGCAGCACATACGATTCGCCGATGGAGATGGATCGTTACCTATATAAGAGTCAGGGAGCAGCATATACTAATTTTCAGGGCACCTGCGGGCTGTGTTCCATTGTGAATGTCATGAGGCTGGCCGGTGTAAACCTCAGTGAGAAGGATGTCATTGACTATGCTGCGAAAACGGCAGAATCGGATGAGATGACTGCGGGCGGCGTGCCGTGGGCGAACAGGCTATGCGTCATTGATCCGTTCAGATCCGGAGCAAGCGGGGGAACAAATCCGCGGAAACGGAAAAAGATATTGGAGCATTTTGGCATAAGCAGCGGGATCTTCCCTGTAAAAATGGACGGAGGGACAGCGTCGGATGAAACGATCAGAGAGATCGCGGACTATGTGGCGCATGGGCGCGGCGTGATCTTGTCGGTACATGCGAGTGTTCTCGAACCACAGATATATGCCAGTGATCTCAATCATGATTTTCATGCGGTCACGGTCACAAGTGTCGGGAAGAACAGGCAGGGAGACATTTCAGGGTTTTATATCTGCGATTCCAACAGGGGTACTTCATTTTACCCGGCAGATGTAGTCCGGTCGGCGCTGACAGGCGCGGACATGAACGTGACTTATTCATATATCAGATAGGAAAGGGAAGAGATGGAAGCGTTAGGAGAGATCAAACAGAAAATATTCAGGACAGAATGTAAGGAGTTCTTATATGAAGGAATGTCAAGGTCGGAACCGGTGATGACCGTGGATGAACATGGGATCATCGACAATTATTTTATATATGCGGGCAATCATGAGATGACAATGGTGTCACCGCCCATGATCGCCTTTGGGATTTATTCAGATATAGGGAAAACAGCTTACATAAATACAGGAATATATGATGAGGGAGCTCCTCTAAAGAAAAACCAGATAGACAGGGGAATCATTGATGAGGAATACATTCGGGAATATGAGCGGCTTTACAGGGAATTGCGCAAATTTGTTTTTCAAAACTGTGATGACGCCCAAAAAGATGTTCTGGGCAAATATGTAGAACATTTGTATCGTTTATCTGGAAACGGGCTGTGGGAAGATTATCTGGAGGCTGTTCCTGGTTTTTTTGAATGGGCGGCCGGGGAGGGTGTTGGAACTGCGTATGGATCGTAAAAGTGGCACCATCTGGGAAGCACATCGGTATGGAGCAATGTTAAAGTGAGGATAGACATATGGACGAATTGTTGAAACAAAATCCATCGCAGCTGTCGGATGAGAGAAGGGAAATGTTTGCCCTTGCAGACCGCTTTTCAGCGGCGGTCAAGGCATATCAGCGGCAGTATGTATCCATAGCTGAAAAGAAGAATAAAGATCTGCAGCAGCGCAGTCTGGACAAAAAGAATCATCTGGACAGGCTGAGAGAACTGCAGGAAAGTGAGAGAAGGCGCCTTTCGGAGGAATACAGGAAGGCGGTCGAGTCGATTGACAGACAGATCGCCAGCTGGCAGAGCCAGACGTCTGAAGCGCTGCGGATGCAGGAAAAACGCCTGACCGCGGCGGAGAGGGAGGAGAGGACTGCCCTGAACTGTGCGCATAACGCCGACGAGGCGAGGCTGAAGAAGGATAAAGAGACCAGAAAACGCATTGGAGGGGTGTTGTCGGATGTAGATATATTATTGGGAAAGACATTGAGAGGGGGCAGCAGGTTCAAAAAGATCTGTTATTCCCTTGAGAAGCCTCGGATCAATATTGCCGGAAAGGCGGAGGCGCTGGAGGCGGTGGAAAAGTCTGTCGTCGATGAGGCGCAGAGTACATATGACACGATAAAGGATATAACCGAATCGCTGTTAAAGAAGGTGATATTTTATAAAAAGAGGACTGCCTGTATCAAAAAACTTCTGGAGATAGATACCGCGGCGCGGGAAGCTATACTGTGGATGGAATCGGAAAACAGGAAGGAGGAGGAGAAGAGAAGAAAGGACAGTGACGAGAGATGCGCGCAGCTCCGCGCAGAGTGCAGCCGGAACAGGCAGGAGATCGTCAATAAGAAAAACGATGCGGTCAGCCTGCTGCAGAAAAAGCGCGGGCAGGCAGATGAGCAGTACCAGGAATCCTCCGCACGCATGGCGGCGGGGCATAAGGGCAGGTATGAGGAGCAGGAAAAATATTATTCAGCACAGATGAAAAACGCAGCCGCACAGTGGCAGGCGGAATTGGACAGATGCAGCAGAACGTTTGCGTCACAGATGGAGGAGGAATTTCCGGCGGCGAGAATGAATCAATGGCTGAGTCAGTTCTGGCTTCACCCAAGAAATGTCGAGGATTACAGTAAGGCTGGCTTTCCGCAGTTGAATACGCTCATAGGAATGGCGTCCATTGATATATCCGGCTGGTATAAGGGCGGGACTGGTGCTGTTATCCGGCAGGTTCTGAAGAATTACAGCGGTCTTTTCGGAGTTAATCAGAAACAGGCGGAAAGAGCGTACAGGGAGGCAAAGATCTACCTGCCTTACACGATATCGATAGAGGAGGGGACATCCCTGCTGATCAGTTATGATGACGGTTCCGACGAGAGGGCAAAGACTATCCTGAATGCGATCGGTATGAGGCTGCTGCGCTCTGTGCCGCCGTGTCAGATGCGGTTTCAGCTGATCGATGCGGATGGGATCGGGACTTTTGGGCGGTTGATGTCCCTGGACCCGTCCATAGCCAATAACCCCAGTGAACCGACCGTAAAAAGTTTTGCGATCGGCGAGGGCGGGCAGGTGCACTCGACAAAAGAGGATATAGCGTCACAGATCGCGGAGACAAAGATCACAATGGACGATCTGTCACGACAGCTTACAAACTACAGTTCGATCAGGGAATTTAACCAGAGCAATCCATTGAGCAGGCAGATCTACAGGCCTGTTTTAATGATGAATTTTCCGCTTGGTCTGGGAGAGGGCGAGATCAGAACCTTGAGCGCCATGGCGGCGGACTGTTCCAGATGGGGATTTTCCATGATCCTGGCACAGCCAGACAAGGCAATTGGCGCTGTGAAGCAAGAGATACAGGCGAACGTTGGCGAGTTGCGGAAAAATGTGCTGTGCGTCCGGATGGATACGGGTCATAAGGGGCTGAGAGTGATCCAGACTGATTCAGTGACAGAGCGGAATGCAGAGATATTCCTGTATGGTCTGCCTGATCAGCATACGGCTGCTGCGATAGCAAAGGAGATCAGGCGGGACAGCGTTGAGGCGAGCCGGGTGCTGATCCGGTTTACAGAGGCAAAGGGGGTCTGTCCGGACAGAGGCCAGTGGTTCCGCCAGAAAGCGGATGACGGGATTGTGGTTCCGGTCGGGTATCTGGAGGGCGGACAGCCCTTTAAGCTGCAGTTTGATGACCAGCATGTCCATGCTGTGATCATGGGGAACACCGGATCGGGAAAAACAAATCTGCTGCATGTGCTGATGACCAATATCATGTTGAGATACGCGCCGGAAGAGATCATGATCTACCTGATCGATTTCAAGTATGGTCTTGATTTCAGGATGTACACACAGTACAACCTTCCGAATTTCAGGACGATCAGCATCAACAATGATCCTGAGTTTGCGCTGGCAATGCTGCAGAATCTGGAAAAGGAACAGCAGGAGCGGAGCATCCTCATGGGAAGCAGGTATCAGAAAATATCTGAGTATAATGCAGCCAATCCGGGTAAGCGTCTCAACCGGATCCTGCTGGTGATCGACGAGCTGTATGAACTGGCAAAGCAGGCATCGGATGATGTTCAGAAAAGTATATTGAAGAAAATAGACAGTTTTGCACACCAGACGCGGGCTTTCGGGATCCATATGGCAGTCTGCGGCCAGGATCTGGACAAGATCGAGAATTTTGAGACGATAAAGAATCAGTGTACGACCCGGCTTGCATTACATTGCGGGGATGAGCAGGTAAGGATGCTCATGGATGATGCCGGAGTGGCGAGAATGCACACGATCGATACGAATGATCAGGGGGCGTGCGTCTTCTCACTGTCCAATGGATCCAATCCACAGATTGAGCATACGGCATATCTGGAGGCGGCACACCAGGAAAAGCTCCTGGAACAGATACACAGGCATTATCTGACTAAAAAGCAGATCACAAAAGTGAAGGTACTGCTTACCAGGGTGAGCGATGATCCGAACCATCTCCTGCAGATGTTCCTCACAACGGGTTATATTCCAGATCTGACAGACAATCGGATCCTGATCGGAGAACCGATATCGATGGAACGGGAATTCAATCTATGCCTTTCAGAAAATCTGTGGGTGGCAGGGGGCGGCAGTTCGGATGAGGCCATGGATGCCGGAAACAGTATTATGTTCTTTTCGGCACTGTCACTGCTGCTGGCAAAGCTAAAATGTGGTCAGGGCGATATCGTCTGCACGAACTGCAGCGACCAGCCCATGAGGGACATTGAGGAGGAGGAAAGGGATCTGGCAGGCCAGCTGATGTCCATGCATCCGCAGTTTTTTCAGTATCGTGCGGGGGAAAGGTACAGGGAAGTGCTGAACCAGATGTTGGATGAGCTGGAGGCGAGACGCAGTCAGACGAAGCCGTGCTCCAGGGCTCTGTGGTGGTTCCTGATCCGTCCGGAGATCGTAAACGGTGTGGGTGACGACAGCACGATGGTGATCGATCTAAAAGAATTGTTGAATCATGGACCACAGTATAATATACATACGATCCTGTGGAATGCGGACATAAAGAAAGCACAGAAGCTGCAGATCGACAGGACTCTTTTTCGGGACCGGATCTGCCTGGATATGAGCGCTGAAGATTCCAGGATCGTTAACGGAAATGAGCTGAGAACTGCACCGGAAGGATTTAAGGCAGTTTTTATCGGTAACAATACGATGAGATTCCGGGTTTATGACCTGCCTGACGGTAAGTGGATGAACGGCTTATTTGCGCGGTTGAAGGATGCTATCTCCTAAATTCGGGTCAGATAAAAACGACTATCCCAAGGGGATCGTGGTGAACGAGAAAACGAATGGCATTGTCGCAGTCAACGGGCACAGCTACGAGGGCGCGGATAAAAAGACAGAGAATACGAACTTCGTGCTCATGGCCGCAAAGCATTTCTTGGAGTTGTTCAATATCGGGAAGTGATGATTTTGAAATTGAAATTTCAGAAAAGAAATATCTTTACAGAAAGAATGAACTGATGAAGGGGATGGAAGCCGATCTTTCAAAACGCAGCATAATCCTTGTTACAGACAATCTAAATACCCATTCTCAGGCTTCATAATATAAAGCATTTCCACCAGAGGAAGCACGCAGACTGACAGAACGCTCATACAAAAATGGCTATTGAAGAGCTTTGGTATGATAAGAAAATATGATGCATATTCTTCTGGATGGATAAAATATTCAGTGTGCTGTTTTGCAGATCGTAAATCTGTGAAAACAGCACACATCAATATCAGTTCAATATAAATTCCGCATAGACCGTGTATTTGTCATAATCTCCAGTTGCGCGGAAATCCGTGACACTTTTCTGAATCCTGTAAGTGCCGGAGGCAAGTGATCCGTACAGCCATTCCCAGTCAAGTTCATGCTCCGAACTTTTTTTCGGGGAGAGTGGGTAGGCAACGGAATGAAAAGCATAGTTGCCGTCAGGTATGACAGGGATTTCTTCCCAAACACCATTTTTCTGCACTTCGAGCAGAAAATCATCTCCGTATTCCAGACTGCCGGTCGCAGCACCGGCATCGTATTGATAAAACACGAGTGTTGCGCCGGCCGGTGTGATATTTTTGAGCGAAAAGGACAGTCCGATCTCTTCCAGCTCGGACTCCCGGCTGTAGATATATGCGCCGCCCTCTCTGACAGATGTGTCAAAAGACAGTGTGTCGAGGATCTCCATAACCTGGCCGGAGTATGTTTCCCACCAGTCCTCCACTGAATATGTCAGGGCGACAATGCCTTTATACTCGTCATGGAAAGCGATAAAATCCCAGTATGCGTGATTGTCGTAAGTTCCAATGTCTGCTTTGATCCCTGCGATGGTCGCCTGTTCTTCCGCAAGTCCTGTGCCGCAGACTCCGAAGCCGTCGATGTAATTGAGAGCGATATAGCCGTCTGTCACAGCTTCAGGATAGAAGCGGATGCCGTACAGCCCGTAGTCTGTCTGTCCGCTGTCCATAGGACAGGTTTCATGGCGCCAGCCGTCAGGGATCGACAGGGAGATCTCACCGTATGGACCGCCCTGTATGACAGTAGTGTTTTGGATGGATTCCGCAGGCGTTGTGACGACGGATTCGGCCGGGGCAGTTTCGGAAGGCGTTGCTTCGGGTGTGCTGTTCTCTGTTTGGTTCTCTTCCCGGGAGGCGGGGGCGGCAGCGTCTGTACAGCCGCCGGTGAACAACCCTGTCATAAGCAGCGCTGAAAGTATGATCGCCATGGGATTCTTTTTCATAGTTCGTTTTCCCCTTTCTATAGATGGTGTTGATATTTGCTGATACATATGCAGCAATCTTGAAATGTTCCTATATAATCTATAGAGGGAAAAAGGTTTGTCTGGTTGCGGCGGCATGGGATCAGGCGTGCGTTTTTCTCTCAGCGACTTCCTTGCGCATCGTGGGAAGGTCCTTCTCGATCGTGAACAGATAAGCGGCAACACCGAGGAAGATACATACGACGACGGGGCCGTATTTGAAAAATCCGTCGATGCCGGCGATAGTCGCCTCGGACTGTACTTCTTTTAAACCGTCATATCCGACCGCGGCGAGAAAGATGCCCAGCAGGGAGGTGAGGAGACCCTGACCGATCTTCTGACCGACCGTGTTGGCAGCAAAGAGCACACTCTGCACGCGCGTTCCCAGTTTCCATTCACCATAATCGACGCAATCACCGATCATGGCGCCGGCAAGTCCCATGGGGAAGCCCATGCCGATCCCTTTGATCAGACCAGTCGCCAGGAACCAGGTCACATTGTCGGAGGGACCGAGAATGAAGAGGATCTGGCCTGCAAGGATCAGCACGGTACCAAAAACGACCAGGGCGCGCTTGCTGATCTTGCCTAACACGGAAGGCACGACCATCATCAAAAATACGCCGGGTACGTTGCTGACGGCAATGAAAGATCCCATCAGTCCCAGATTACCCATCACGTCTTTTAAATAGTAAACAGAGACGGAGAGATTGAAGATCAGGAGGATATTGGCGCAGATGCCGATGACCAGCGTATAGATCCAGTATTTATTTCTGAATGCGAAGCCGGCGCCTTTGAGGACATTCTCAGCCGGCTTGTCATTTTCCACACGCTCTTTGACAAAGAAAGCGTTCAGGAAGAGGAACACGAGACCGATCGCGCCGAAAAAGAGTGTAGCCTTCACCCATGCTGCCTGGCTGTTCATGCCGCCGAAATACTCGACGATAGGCATGATCTTGCTGGCAACAACGACCTGCATGCCGGCCGCGAACAACATGGAATAGGCCAGCATCTGGGAGCGGTCAGTAGGATCGTCCGCGGCGTAGGAGGGCAGGGAGGCTGCCGCTGCGCAGACAATGGTATAGAAGATCGTGTTGAAAAGGTTATAGGTGACAAAGATAAAAGCCAGCTGAAGCGCGGGCGTCGTGTCCGGTACCAGGAAGGTCAGTACGACACTGGCAAGCATGGGCAGGCTCCATCTGAGAAGGACAGGGATACAATGGCCGTATTTGCTCTTGTGCGTGTCGATGTACTGGCCGGCGACCAGGTCGGAAAAACCGTCAAAAATCTTGCAGAACAGGATGACGGTTTCGACACCCGGTGGGGCGAGATGGCAGGCAGAGAGCTGGTGGCGTTTACCCGTCAGATGTTCCCGCTGTCGGATCAGCGCGAGGATACGTTTATCGGCGGCTTGTCGATGGGCGGTTTTGGAGCCCTCCGGCTTGGAAGTTATTATCACGAAACATTCAGCAGGATATTCTGTCTTTCCGGTGCGTTTGTGATCGATGACATCGCGGGCATAAAGGAAGGCTATTCGGACGACATAGGCGATTACGATTGTTATCACCACATTTTTGGCGATCTGGAGCAGTTGAAGGGAGCCCCAGGGACCCGCTCTGGTGCGCCGGGCAGGCGGTCAGGGCGGGAAATGTCCCGCAGGTGTATATGGCTTGCGGGAGTGATGACTTTCTGCTGGAGAAGAACCGCGAGATGAAGAAGGCGTTGGAGGCGCTTGGGATCCGGGTGGATTATGAGGAGACCCCTGGCACGCACGACTGGGTATTCTGGAATCGGCATCTGGAGCCGGCGATCCGATGGATGCTGCGTAATTGACGCAGACGGCTTTATGGTCACATGTTTTTGTACGGGAGAAGGGCTATGATTGTATTGGTCATAGCCCTTTTTTGGCGGCGTGCGGGCAGGGAAAGCATGATGGGTGAAACTGACAGGCGGTGGTTATAATGCGGTTTGGCAGTACATATAATGAACAGACAATATATCGAAAATATGGTGGTCATGTGAGAAATAGAGGGCTGGTAGGTCTGATCATGTTCGCGCTGGTGCTGGCGGCGGGAATTTTCTGGTATGAAAACAGGACGCAGGAGGTCAGCCAGACGAACGACAATTTTATCAAGTGGGTGGATTTCAACGCGTCGAAGGAGGCGATGAAAAAGGCATGTCTCATGGATATCGAATCATATGAGGCAGAGAAGCATCTTGACTGGATCACACTGCTTGCCTATGCCGCGGTGCGCGGCGGCGGGGAGTTTGGGAGCAGGTCGGCGTCATATATCGACGAGATCGCGGCAAAGCTTACAAACGGGGAGACCACGGAGGAGGAACTCCGGGAGAAATACCAGTATTTCCCGTATTATTATGAAGCGTATTCCGCTGTGCTCGGCGGTATGGTCGGGGAGTATGAGATACGGGATGAGAGCGGCGCCTGCCAGAAAAAATACGGGCTGAAGGCGTTCTCTCCGATCGCGGCGGGATTTTCTTATCAGGACTATGATGACTTCGGTGTGGGGCGGGATTTTGGCTATAAGCGCCAGCACCTCGGGCACGACATGATGGGGCTGATCGGCACGCCCATCATCGCGGTCGAGTCGGGTTATGTGGAGGCGCTCGGCTGGAACCGCTACGGCGGCTGGCGCATCGGCATCCGCAGCTTTGACAAAAAGCGGTATTACTACTACGCGCATCTGCGGCAGAACAGACCCTATGCGGAGGGACTCAAAGAGGGGGATTACGTCACTGCGGGCGACGTGATCGGCTATATGGGACATACTGGTTACAGCGACAAGGAGAATGTGAACAATATCAAGACAGTGCACCTGCATGTGGGGCTGCAGCTGATCTTTGACGAGTCGCAGAAGGATGGAAACAATGAGATCTGGGTGGATTTTTACCAGCTGGCGGGATTCTTAAGCGGCCACAGGTGCGAGGTCGAGCGCGATAATCTCACGAAGGAGTGGGACCGGAAATATGACATGAAGGATCCTGTCGTACCGGACAAATTTTAAACAAATCTTAATAAAATATTTCAGATCATTCTGTAGTCAGCCGTCGAAAAGTGTGGTAAACTCACACATAAGACAGTATATTGCGGACAGACAAAAAATGTAAGATTTATTTTACTGCAAAACGCAATAATAAATGGATAAAGCACGAAAGGAAAAGGACGGTAATAAGGATGAAAAGGAAATTGTATTATGTACTATTTTTTCTGTACGCCATTGTCGTGGTGTTTGTTCTGTATCTGAACGGCGTGTTCACAGGGGAGTGGAATTCCTCGGTCAATCTGGTCATCAATATCGGATTTCTGATTCTGATCGGGATTCTCTTTGCCGTATCTTCCATCAGTTTCGGAAGGCTGGGCAGAGCCGCCGATGAGCTGGATGCTGTCAGGATCCGTCTGCAGGAGGAATACAGGGAGGCGGGCGAAAAGAATCTCTGGGCAAATTACAAAGATAACGCAGAGCTTTTTGCGGACAAAGACCTGCAGGATGCGTTTGACAGATACCGTATGCGGGTAACAGGGTCCAGGACGAGGCGGGGCGCGGGCGCTTCCTGTGACCTGGAAGAATATATCAATGAGGATCTCCTGGACAGGGTAAGCATGAATTTCTTCAATTCCGGCGTTCCGGGGACGCTGACGGGGCTGGGGATCCTGGGAACGTTTCTGGGGCTGTCCATGGGGCTCGGCGCGTTCAGCGGTGACGACATTTTTACGATCTCTGATAATGTGGGCGCGCTGCTCTCCGGTATGAAAGTGGCGTTTCACACCTCGGTGTACGGCATCTTCTTCTCGCTGGTGTTCAGTATTCTCTACCGGAGCCTGATGGCGGACGCATACAGGGCGCTGGAGGAATTTCTGAATGTGTTCCGCCAGACTGCGCAGCCGCTTTCTGTGAAGGACGATGAAAATGCTGCGACGATGCTCGTCTATCAGGCAGGGATGGCAAATACGTTAAAACAGATGCTGGCGGTGATGAAAGGCAACGCGGCGGAGCAGACTGCGGGCGTGGGACGCATCGTGGCACAGTTTACGGAACAGATGCAGACGGCGCTGGATACGGATTTTAAGAAGCTCGGGAGCGTTCTGAAGAGTGCCGGGGAATCGCAGGCTGCCAGCGCGGCCGATGTCGCGGAGATGGTGAAAACGGTTGCGGCCCTGGTGGAGGCAAACCGCACCGCGCAGGAGGCGCTCACAAGTGCGATGGAACGTCAGACTATGTTTGCGAAACAGCTGGAGGATCAGAAGAAAATGCTGGCAGACACGTGCAGTGACATGAGCGATGAGATCAGCAGCCAGATCTACACATTTGAGCAGATGAGGAATTTATATGAAAAATAGGCGGAGAAACAGAGAGGCTTTTGCGGAGCACAGCTACTGGCAGTCCTACTCGGACATGATGGCGGCGCTCCTGTTGATATTTATCCTGTTGATCGCGATCACTCTTGCGATCTACAGACAGAAGACGAGCGATCTTGACCAGACAAGGCTGGCGCTCAACGCGGCACAGAGCGAGCTGGACGCGACGATAGAGGATCTGGAACTGTCCAAGGCGGAGCTGGAGAAGTCCAATGGGGAGCTTGCGTCCTCGCTGGCGGAACTGCAGCAGGCGTACGCGCAGGCGGCGCTGACGCAGGAGGAGCTGAATAACGCCTACCTGGAGATCGAGAATGCCAGGCAGGAGCTGACGACGACGAAGCAGGAACTGCAGGACATCGTCGGGATCCGCACAGACATCATCGGGGCGCTGCAGACGGCTTTCAGCAATTCTACGATGAAGGTGGACGCGCAGACCGGTTCCATCACGTTCTCCTCGGATGTGCTTTTCCGCTATAACAGCGCCTCGCTGACGGCGGAGAGCAGGGAGACTTTGAAAAACATTATTCCGATGTATCTGGATGTGCTGCTCCAGGACCAGTTCCGCGGGTACATCGCCGAGATCATCATAGAGGGGCATACGGACACGGACGGGGGCTACCAGAGCAATATGGAACTGTCCTACGAGCGCGCCAACGCTGTGGCGGATTTCTGCCTGAACAAAAGCAACGGGCTCAGCGAGGAGAAGATCGAACAGCTGCAAAAACTCCTGACCGTCAACGGAAAGTCGTGGAGCACTCCTGTTTATCTGAAAGATGCCGCGGGAAATCCGACCGGCGAGGTGGACATGCCGGCTTCCAGGAGGGTGGAGATCAAATTCCGTCTGAAGGAGGATGAGATGATCAAGAAGATCGCGGGGATCCTGGCACAGGACGCGAAATAGATTGCTTTTTGAACAATCCTGACTTTTGGAGCTAAAGTAAAAAATAGTGCTAAGCCACAGGTCAAAACCTATGGATTAGCCTTTTTTAACAGGACGTCAATGACAGCCAAGTCCGGGCAAAAATCTTGTATGAAAGATGAATTTTGCGTAAGGTTTATATATTTTCGATCGGACATTTTTGCAACCCTGAAATCATGGATAAGATCAAAGATTTCTTCTGTAACATGCTCATCTTTCAAGATATGTATCTGTAAAAACCTTATTCATAATACTGCAGGTTTTCCACTTCTGAGAGGGTTTTCAGGCTAAATCTTAAAGAGGGGTAGTGGACTGGGAAAAATAATTATCAGAAGTTTGTCATATTTTGTATTGAAATAACAAATCACCGTGTATATAATAAAATTGATTATTTATA
>VSNO01000002.1 GCA_009774375.1 Lachnospiraceae bacterium | reverse complement strand
ATTTTTACGGGAAACAAAGGGCAGAAACCCGATAAAATATCTCTGTCTAAAGAATTTTTCGAATATAAATTTTGCGCCGCAGGCAATAGAACAGAATTTGCCGATTATCAGCTTGTCCTCATTGATCGGATAGTGATACAGAACATTATTCTTCTCAAAATCCTTTGGTTCTTTGACAAAATCATTATACATTGTATAATCGCCAACGATGATATTGGGATTGCTGATGACGCTTTTTAAATAGACTGTTTCCCTGTCATTTGAACGGGGGTAGATTTTTGATGGCATAATGGCTCCTTTCTTGCTATGCAAAGGGAAAATATATTTTCTGAATGTTCAATCGTTATACAATTCCTGCTGTTTTCTTTGAATAAATCTTTATATGTTTCAATCTGATTTTACAACTATTGCATTAAATATTCTATATACTGTATGGTACAGAAAAGAACTGTAATCGAGCAGGGAAGAGCCATATTTCCGTGTGCAATCGAGTAGGGAAGAGTCTTCTTCCCCTACTCGTGCGCCGGGCACCCGTCAGCGCATGCTGACAATCTTCCTTTGGGTGCCCGTGTGCATAAAATAAGAGGCTGCAACCGGGCAGCCCCTTACGGTTATTTCTGATAGATGATTTTCCGAACCGCATATATGGATAAACAATATTTTTCAGACAGACGTTCCATGGAAACACCATTGCGGTAGTCCTCTTTGATCTGCCTGTTACGTTGCCTTAATTCCTGCCGGTAGCCGGAAACTTCTCCCCAACGCTTTTGTTGTTTCTGTTCGACAGGGATATAGATATATCCGCCTTGAACATAATTTTGTAATTCTTTTACTAATGTGTCCGGTAGAATCAATTTTGCATTCAGATATTTCATGCGGACTTCCTCCTTGATATGATAGTCAAGTTGCAAAGCCGGCATTTTTATTTTGCGACACTTTTGATGCACACGGGCATCCTCTACTTGATCTCCATGCAACCGTCGCAACTTACTGGCTTTGCATGGAGAAAAGCTTTATTTTTCTTTTGGGTGTTGACACACATACGATCACTTCTTTCTCTGGAGCATTTTTCAAATACGCTCTATGTCTGATACAAGGAATTGAAACGAATATAGTCTAACACAGTTTCACGCCTATATCAATCGGGATTTATCTATTTAGCCTTCTATAATATTTTTTATATCGCCTTTTTGTCAAAAAACAGAACGGATAGAAATCCATTCAGTATTGTCAGGAAAAACGTAATGCCTATGGCAGCAAGGCATTCATCACTGTGGATCACTCCTGTCAACAGATCATTTGATCTGAATAGAAAGGTGGGGACGTATTCCCGAAATGCAGGTAGAAGACCGAGGAAGTATGATACAGCAAACGCCGCACCCGTAAAAAGAATAACTCCCGATGATGATCTTAAAACACAAGACGCAGTCAGGACAACTGATATGAGCCACAATCCTGTTAAATAATATCCAAACACGGCAAACAATAAATTCAGGACAATATTGTTATCCCAAAAATAAGCATTGTAGCCGTAGGTTATTCCGAAAGTTACCAGGTATCCAGCCGACCAGAAAACAAACATCGTCAACAGTTTGGCAATCAGGATTTTCCAGCGTTTCATTCCCTTAGTAACAATATTGATCAGCGTCCCTTTCTGATATTCCGCAGTCAGGATACTGCTGAACAGGACGATGAACACGGTCAGCAAAACAGGCATATTTTTGAAAAATTGCGTCCATGAAGTCAGGGCATCCACTTGTATTTCCGTGATGTACATCCCGTTTTCCGATAGCTGTTCCGATAGGATTTCAAGCAGCCACGGCAGCAGTTTGGCAGTGGCAGGATTCATGATCCCAAACATACAACACACAGTTCCAAGTATCATGGCCTTACCGCTTCGCAACTGCTCTAAAAACTCTTTTTGTATGAAAGCAGTGAATTGTTTCATTTTCCGATCACCTCCAAAAACAGGTCCTCAAGCGTTGGCTCCAATCTTTCCAAACGCACAACAGAGATCTGATTTTGTAACAGGCATTTCATCATTTCCAACATATCGCGTTCTGTCTTTTTGGAGAAAAGTAATTTTGTCCTGCCAGTTTTTTTGCCGCCTGCACAGAGCTCCGAAAATTTTTTTGCATCCTGTTCCGTCAAAAATTCAAGTTCGATACGATCTCCTTTTCTGATATTCCTGATCTCTTCCAGGGTTCCGCTGAGGGCGATCTTCCCCTCGTGAAGAAATGCGATCCGGTCACAGATGCGTTCCACATCGGACAGGATATGTGTAGAGAATACAACCGTTGTATGCTCTTTCACAGAAGAAAGTATATCTAAAACCTCCTTCCTTCCCATCGGGTCGAGTGCTGACGTCGGTTCATCACAGATCAATAATTTCGGGCTGTTTAGAAGTGCTTGAGCGATGCCAAGTCGTTGCTTCATCCCACGGGAGAATCCTTTGATCCGTTTATGATCCGCGTCGAGTCCGACAAGATTTAGCAGCTCAATTGACTTTTCTCTTATTTCTTTTTTTAACATTCCTGTAATCTGACCGCACATTGTCAGATATTCCAGGGACGTCATAAAATCATAAAATTCCGGAACATCAGGGAGATAGCCGATATATTGATTGGCATTGTTTTGCCCAAAAGTAACGTTCTCGCCATTTACAAGAATTTCGCCCTGATCACGTTTCAGCAGACCGAGCACAATTTTCATCGTCGTCGTCTTTCCAGCGCCGTTCTGTCCGATAAACCCATAAACAGAATGCTCAGGTACAGAAAAATTCAGATCATTTAAGACTTTCTTAGTCCCAAATGCTTTTGTCACATGGGAAATCCTCAAGATATCCATTACACGTCCTCTTTTCCTAAAATAAAATACAAAATCGGACCGATAAAGTTCATTCCGACCATGGCAACAATTATCCATAAGGTTCGATTTCCGCGCTTATAATGACTGTGTGTAAGAATATGCCACAGCGTATATCCAAGAAGTGCAAATTCCACAATCATAAGCGGAATCAAAAAAGGTAAGATTTCTGCGATCGTATTCATCATTTTAACTCCTTTAACTTCCTTTTTATCTTTTCAAATTCAGGGTTTCCATCTAAGACGGTAAATGGCGGTACATCCAGTGTCCTTTTGGCATCTTCCAAAACAATCTTTCTATTTTGCGGAGCATGGGTCCCGTTATCAAGCTCATCATCAAACCAGTCTTCGATCTTGTTGAAATAGGTATCTCCGTGCAACTGCAGATCTGTTGTTGAAAACAGACAGGACAGGTATGCAACATACTTATCAATATGTTCCAGCGCTTTTTGCTTTTCTCCATGTGCCAGATAGCAGATCGATGCCTGATGTTCAAAAGCTAACAGACTATTTGGGTTGAGTTCGGAAACCTTATAGACTTCTGCCACACGCTCAATTCGGCTGATCGTTTCTTCACATACAGATAGATCATCGGTGTGTATCATAAGATGACACGCTGCACTCGCCAATAGATTCATTATTGTCTCATACATATTTATCTGGGAGCATCCGTCTGCTTTTTCTTTATTGCCAAGCAATGCGTAAGCCTGTGCAAGAAGGATCGCACTTTGAGTACCATATTTGTTAGAAGCGGAAAACTCCTCCAATTCGTCCACGATCTCCTGTATTCGTCCGATTTGGAAATAGACAAGTGACTGGATCAGAATAACATTTCCATAAATCCTCACGCTTTTACAGTTTTCTTTGATATGCTGACAAAGTTTTTCTAAACGCAGACAGATATCTGTCCGTTTTTCTTCGGTCTCTGCCATGGTGTAATGATTCAGCCATAAAATGCAGATCTGTAACAGGAACGGGTAGCAGGTATAATAGCGTTTTACATACGCCTGCGTTTCATTCATCACTTCGTCAAAAGGACGTTCGGTAAAATCCTTTCCGAATCTTTGATAAAGGTTTTGAATCTGTTCTTTTGACAGTTGAGGTGTGTATCCGATCAGCTCATCTATTGTGACATCAAAAAATGTGGCAAGCTGCGGCAAAATAGTTATATCCGGCATACTTTGATTGTTCTCCCATTTAGAAACAGAAGCTTTTGTAACACCTATAAATTCTGCCAGCTCTTCCTGCGTGATCTTTTTATCATGTCTGAGCCGGGCGATATTATTTGCAATGTTTAAGATGTTCATGCGGATCTCCTCCTTCCTTTCCCTTATATTTTAATCACAGCAGGATACAAAATCAATGGAGCAGCATGATACTTTTGGAAACAAAATCAACCATCAGGAAACCCCGCCCAATTGCTGTTTTCTATGAAAAAACGGGAGGAACGCTCAGGAGCATATATGAAGAAAACATATTCACAGAGGGCGCAGATTCTGGTAAAATAGTGTGAGAAAGTTCTTTAGGATAAAAGAGGCAGGAGTAAAATGGTAGAAAAAGCGACAAAAGATTTATTGGTGAGATTAGCACACATGTGTGGTCTGGGAACGATCATTGCAGACATTGAGCCTGTAACCGGCGGACTCATGCACAGGATGTACAAAGTCATGACGGATAGCGGCGTATACGCAGTGAAGCATTTGAACCCGGAGATCATGAAAAGACCGGATGTACATGAGAACTACGCAAGGGCGGAAAGAATCGAGGGCATACTTGAAAACAGTGGTATTTCCATTGTGCCGGCGATCGTGACTGGCGGTAAAAAAATGCAGAGGATAGACGACCAGTATTTCTATATATTTCGATGGCAGCAGGGGAAAATTGCCGATTGGAACCATATTTCGGATGAGATGTGTCTGAAAGCGGGAAACCTCCTTGGAAAGATCCATGCGATCGAACCCCGAAATATCGCGCCTCTGACGCCTGAAACAAGTTCTGTTGACTGGCGGGGGTACGTGCTGAGGGCAAAAGAGGAAAACGCTGCGATCGCCTCTTTATTGGAAGAGAATGAAGACCTCCTTGTCTGCGCCGGGAACGAGTTGAACAAGGCGAGAGCGTCATTGCCCGCAGTGTCGTGTTTGTCGAATGAGGATATGGATCCTAAGAATATCATGTGGGACAATGGGCGTCCGTGGATGATCGATCTGGAATGTCTGGACTATGGAAATCCCGTATCCCATGTCATGCAGTTGGCGCTGCAATGGTCAGGGATTGTTACCTGCAGGATGGATATGGACAAGATGATCGCTTTTTTTGACGGGTATCTGGGCGCGTATGACAACTGTTTCCGGGGTTACAGTGACGTGGTCGGTGTGGCTTATACCTGGGTTGAGTGGCTGGAGTACAATATCCAGAGAGCTTTAGGCGCATGCATGGATGAGGCGGAAAGAGCATTGGGTATTTCTGAAGTGCGCAATACGGTGGACCGGATCCGGTATATTCATGATATAACGCCCCAGATCAGGGAAGCGTTGGATACGCGTCTGCGAAGATACGTTCGTTGAAAGAGACCACCAGGCATCAAGCGGGAGAATAACGGGTGGAGGGATAGGTGATGATAGAGATCAGATATGTAAGGTCAGAGGACAAAGGATTTTGGTATTGTCTGGACAAGCATCTGCCGGAACAGGAATTTGAGCATAAGGTCAGCAGCAAAAGAGGTTATATAGTATTAGAAGACAACAGACCAGTTGGCTTGCTAAGGTACAATCTTTTCTGGGACAATACGCCGTTTTGTACGATGTTGTATATTGATCCGAATGTCCAGAGAAAAGGGTATGGAAAAAAACTGATGGAATATTGGGAAAATGAGATGAGATCACAGGGATATGGCATGCTGTTAACATCTACCCAGGTTGACGAGGAGGCACAGCATTTCTACAGGAAACTGGGGTATAAGGATTGCGGTGGCCTTATGGTGGATGTCCCGGGGTATGAGCAGCCGATGGAACTGTTTTTGGTCAAGAGGATCTGATATGATTGCAACAAAACATCGGAGAAGCATCGGAGAAACATCGGAGAAACATCGGAGAAGCATCGGAAACAGTTCGGAGAAGATTTAAACGATACACAAAAGAGATGGAAAACTTTCCGCTGTAAAGCTGGCGAAACAAATCGGGGTGACAGACAAGGCGTGGCAGCTCATCACAGGCACGGGATCAATGAAGCGTACATGGTTTTTATGGAAGAGGGTTGATGAAGTGCGGATTATCCAGATCAATCCCTTTCGGGCTTTTTCGTCTGGAAGGGATACGATCGAAAATGTATTGGGCACGTTTCAGCAGTGGCAGGAGGCGCATGATCATCTTGTCCGGAAAATGATGTATGACGCACCGGATTTTCTATGGTTTGAGGAAGATCTGAGCGCCGAATGGATATGGGCAGTTGAGGAATGGGTTACACAGGAAGATGTGAAGCCCTATGAGCTGATCGAATTTGAAGGCGGACTGTACGCTGCTGCGATGTCGGTGGACGGAGACGACGATATCAACGGCAGGGTTTATTCGGGTATCCTGAAATGGCTGGAAAGCAGTGGATTTGAGCTTGACGAGCGGCATGGGCGTCGGACAATGGGGCATATGGTCAACCCGACAGAAGAAATCAAAAATGCCCTGGGCTATGACCAGATGTATCAGAGGATTTTCTGATACAGATCAGGGAACCTGGAGTGGCTGTAGAAACAGTTGGTTTGAAAGAGGTATGAGAAATGTATTGTATATTAGTGACAGGTATTCCGGCAGCAGGAAAAAGCACTATGGCAAAGGTTATGTCAGAAAAGCTGAAACTGCCTGTTATTTCAAAGGATACCATAAAAGAATTGCTGTTTGACAATGTTGGTTTTCAGTCGAGAGCAGAAAAAGTAAAATTTGGAATTGCCAGTATGGAAATCATGTATTATGTCGCAGGTCAGCTTATGAAAGCAGGACAAGCTTTTATCCTGGAGAATAATTTTGAAAATTCATCAGAACAAGGAATGAAAAGCCTTTTGCGTTGATGGCAGACAAATCAAAGTTGACACAATAGATTTTTCAACAATTAATATGGAAGAGTTACTTTCACAGATTGAGGCATGGAAGGAGGAAATCCT
The DNA here is from genome assembly GCA_009774375.1 of Lachnospiraceae bacterium. Lineage (GTDB taxonomy): Bacteria > Bacillota > Clostridia > Lachnospirales > Lachnospiraceae > COE1. The sequence goes on along the minus strand of VSNO01000002.1, from coordinate 69,639 downwards.
GCATGATTGACGCGCATTGACATACCGAAAAGCCTTGAATGTAAAGGAAAGTTAGTAGATAAACTGGAATTTGGAAGGTTCAGTAAATTACGAAGAATTGGAGATAAATATGTCAGAATTAACATCAATGATAAATATTGGTAGGGAAATGGAAAAAAAGCTGATATCTGTTGGTATTGAATCTGCCGAAGAATTAATCGAGGCAGGAGCGAAAGGCGCATTTCTGAAACTAAAGCAGAAATATCCAAATGTGTGCCTGGTACATTTATATGCATTAGAGGGAGCCATTCACAACACAGAATATAACAGGCTCTCAGAAGATACAAAAAAGGAGCTGAAAGAATTTAGCGATTTTCTGAAGGAGCAGGAGTATGAGTACTATATTATTGCTGGAAGATGATCTAAGCCTGATTAACGGGCTTTCCTTTGCACTCCGCAAACAGGGCTATGGACTGGAAGTGGCAAGGACGATAAAAGAAGTGGATACTGTCTGGGCGGAGGGGAAGTATGACCTGTTAATCCTGGATGTCTCACTTCCTGACGGTTCCGGTTTTGAAGTATGCGAAAAAGTCCGCCAGACTTCAAAAGTACCCATTATTTTTCTGACAGCATCCGATGAGGAAGTCAACATTATTATGGGACTGGACATGGGCGGTGATGACTATATCACAAAACCTTTTAAACTGGGAGTGCTGTTATCCCGGATCAATGCGCTGTTAAGGCGTGCAGGTGATTTCAGCCAGACAGATACAGAAATTCATTCGAATGGTTTAAAGGCGGTTTTGACACAGGGAAAGGTTTATAAAAATGGAGCGCTTTTGGATTTGACGGCAGGAGAGTATAAGCTGCTGTGCCTGTTCATGCAAAATCCGGGTACGGTGCTTTCTAAAGAGCAGATTTTAGAAAACCTGTGGGATCATGAGGGAAATTATATCGATAACAATACGCTGAATGTCTATATCCGCAGACTGCGGACAAAAATTGAGGACAATCCCGGCGATCCGCAGATGATCCTGACCGTAAGACGTATGGGATATAAATGGAATATTATCTGACGGGGTATTTTTATGAGAATATTTACAAACAAAAGTATTAAGGCACTGTTTATCGGAATGTCCCTGTTTTTATGTTGCAATACGATTCTGTCACAGGTTATCCTGTGGCAGTTTCACGGAAACTGCCCGCTTGCACTCTTTATGCTGTCTCTGTTTATGGGATGCGGGATTCTGCTTCTCAGCTTCTGCTACTTTCATAAACAGCATAAAATCATGGAAACAGCAGTGGCAGAAATAGAGGATTACCTTACAGGAGATACGGATGCCCGCATTGAATGTGATGAAGAGGGTGAGCTGTACAGGCTTTTCCATTCGGTGAACACGCTGGTGTCGGTATTGAACGCACATACAGAGAACGAGTTTCGGACAAAGGAATTTCTGAAGGATACCATATCGGATATCTCCCACCAGTTGAAAACACCGCTTGCCGCGCTGAATATTTATAATGGTATTTTACAGAGTGAAACAGAAAATCTTCCGGACTTAAAGGAATTTACCATTTTGTCAGAGCAGGAACTTGACCGTATTGAAGCATTGGTACAAAACCTGCTGAAAATTACCAGATTAGATGCAGGAACGATTATCATTGAGAAAAATTTTGAGAATGTGTCTGACATGATGCATGATATCGAACAGCATTTTGCATATCGTGCCAAACAGGAGCAGAAAGAGCTTATCCTTTCCGGAGATGATGATATTTCGCTTTTTTGTGACCGTGAATGGATGATAGAAGCGGTCAGCAACCTTGTAAAAAATGCGTTTGACCATACGGATGCAGGAAAGCGTATCTGTGTTGAATGGAAACAGATGTCGGATCTGTTACAGATTGTAGTGGAGGATAATGGGTGCGGCATCCATTCCGAGGATATCTACCATATTTTTAAGCGGTTTTACCGCAGCCGTTTTTCTAAGGATACACAGGGGATTGGACTTGGACTGCCTCTGGCAAAGACGATTGTAGAACTGCATGGCGGCAATATGAAAGTAGACAGTGTTTTGGGAAAAGGGAGCGCTTTTACGATCAATTTGTCTGGTTTGGAGGGAAACATTACAAAATTGTCGGTTTAGAGAAATATCAGAGTAAGGATTGGGTGTTATACTTCTTTGCAGAAGGAGGAATAACACCCATGACTTTATCAGATCAAAAAAGTAACAGGAGGCGCAGCATGAATTTATTGGAAGTGAAAGGAATCTCAAAAACGTATGGGGCAGGGGAAACGGCTGTCCATGCTCTGAAAAATGTCAGTTTTTCAGTTCCGAAAGGAGAATTTGTCGCGGTGGTAGGGGAGTCTGGTTCCGGCAAAAGTACGCTGCTGAATATGCTGGGCGCATTGGATGTGCCGACTTCCGGCAAAGTATGGATTGATGGAAAAGATACGTTTTCCATGAAAGAAAAGCATCTTACCGTGTTCCGCCGCCGGAATATCGGATTTATCTTTCAGGCATTTAACCTTGTTCCCGAACTGACAGTGGAGCAGAATATGGTCTTTCCGGTACTTTTGGATTACCAGAAGCCAAACAAAAAATATCTGGAGGACTTACTGGATATATTGAATCTGAAAGAACGCCGGGATCATCTGCCCAGCCAGTTGTCCGGCGGACAGCAGCAGAGAGTGGCGATTGGGCGTGCTTTGTTTACCCGTCCGGCTTTAATCCTTGCAGACGAGCCGACAGGAAATTTGGACTCGAAGAATACCAGCGAAGTGATTGCGCTGTTAAAAGAAGCGTCAAAGAAATATGAGCAGACAATTATTATGATTACGCACAGTCCTGGTATTGCACAGACGGCAGACCGTATTCTGCAAGTGTCAGACGGAGAGCTGACTGATTTTGGGAGGTACAGGGAATGAAAAGTTATTTAAGCCTTGTGCTTGTTTCGGGAAAGGTGCACAGACGGCAGAACCGTATGACGATTTTCTGTATTATTATTTCCGTGCTGCTTGTAACTGCAATTTTCAGTGTGGCGGATATGTGGATTCGGACATCAGGTGAGGGGCTGCAGCAGAAACATGGAAACTGGCATATCCAATTGGAAAATATCTCTCAGGACATAGCGGAAGAAATCAGTCAGCGTCCGGATGTTGCTGCCATCGGCTGGTCGGAAACATTTAACGCAGACGCAGACCAGCCTTACGATATCGGAGAGAAAAAAGCTGCCTTATACGGCACAGACAGTATTTATCTGGCAGAGCTTGTCAATGCCCTTGAAGAAGGCAGTCTGCCCCAGAGTGACAAGGACGTTATGCTTAGTTCCAATGCAAAACTTGCGTTGGATGTAAAGTTAGGTGATCGTGTGACAGTAAAGACACCTTCGGGAGATACGGATTTTACGGTATGCGGTTTTGGGTCGGATGACGCAGACACTTATCAGGGTCAGACCTATCTGGTTGCCGTCTATATGACGCGGGATGCGTATCGCTCAATCATGGAGCAAAACAACATTCCGATGAATCCAAGCTGTTATATTCAATTTCAGGATGTGTCAAAGGCATCCGGTATCATTGCGGAAATCAGGCAGCAGTATGATCTGCCGGAGGAAGCGATTTCGGAAAATACAGCAGTTATGGGTCTTGCCGGACAAAGCAGCAATGAATCCATGAAGAATATTTACGGAATAGCGGCAGTCCTGTTCGTTTTAGTATTACTGGCTGGCGTCCTGATGATTTCCGGCAGTATGAACAGCAATGTAGCCCAGCGGACAAAATTTTTTGGAATGATGCGCTGTATTGGTGCGAGCCGCCAGCAGATTATCCGGTATGTACGGCTGGAAGCGCTAAATTGGTGCAAAACGGCTGTGCCTGTCGGGTTAATCATCGGTACGGTAATTGAATGGGGTATTTGTGCAGTTCTCCGTTATGGAGTTGGCGGTGAATTCGCCGCTATGCCAGTATTTGCCCTCAGCCCCGTCGGACTGATCAGCGGGGCGACAGTTGGAATCGTAACTGTCCTGCTGGCAGCGCAGTCTCCTGCAAAACATGCGTCTAAAGTTTCCCCGATGGCAGCGGTTTTGGAAAATTCGGATACGGCATTTTTTGCACGTCATACAACAAAACGGGATATCGGAAAGGTTGAAAGGACATTGGGGATCCACCATGCAACAGCATCTAAGAAAAACTGGTTTTTATTGACAGCCAGCTTTTCACTCAGTATTATACTATTTCTTTGCATTTCAGTAGGGTTGGATTTTGCGCATGAGCTGATTCCCACAATGCGGTCATGGCAGCCGGATATTACCCTTACCGGCTATGCAAATGAGCGTGTACTGGATCAGGGTTTAAGTGATGCCATCAGCGGGATTACCGGTGTAGAGCATACCTGGGGTTGTTCCCACATGGGGCATGTTCCGGCTGCTTCCCCGCGGCAGGAGATTGATCATGTCAATATAACGTCATACAGCCAGTATATGCTGGACTGTGCGGAGGATAGTCTTGTGCAGGGAAATATATCGGAGATCTATGGGAATGTTGACAAGGTTATGACTGTTTTGAATAAAGATAATCCGATCAAAGTTGGAGACATCATTCAGGTAGCGGGACAGGAGATTGAGGTTGTATGCGGCGTATCCAGCGGACTGTATCCCAGTGAATATAGTATTATCTGCTCGCAGGAAACGTTTGCCCGGCTGACAGGGGAACAGAATTACAGTATGATAGGAATACAATTAAGCAGCAAGGCTACGGATGAAACGGTAAAACAGATCAGCAGTCTTGCGGAAAGCAATGTTATTTTTGGGGATGATCGTCAGCGGAATCAGGAAGATGCCAATACCTGGCTGGCTACAAAATTTCTGCTGTATAGTTTTATGGCGATCATTGCCATGATCACGCTGTTTAACATCATTAACAGCATTTCCATGAGTGTAACTGCCCGGATCAAGCAGTATGGAGCGATGAGGGCGGTTGGTATGGACGGGGAACAGCTTACCCGGATGATTGCTGCGGAAGCCTTTACTTACGCTGTCTCCGGTCTTATCGTTGGCAGTGGCACAGGAATTGTTTTAAGCCGCTTTTTGTATGTGAAACTGGTTACACGGTTTTTTGGAAGCCAGTGGAGCCTGCCAGTCGTTTTGCTTGCGATTATTGTTGTATTCGATACAGTTTCTGCCGCTGTGGCAGTATATGCGCCTGCAAAGCGGATTCGGAACATGCCAATTACAGCAACGATCAATGAATTGTAATAGGGATCAATCAATAAAGGAATCGCCTGATATTCATTTTTGCGGTGCGGTGAGCAGATTATTCTACTATTTTTATTCCAGCTTTATTTCCAATGTGTTATAATGGTATCGAGGAGAGTACCAAGGAATATAAAACAGATTGTATTGGATTTATGATCGAAGGAAATTGCTTTAAATCATAAAACCCGTATAAAAAATTCAGGTCTGCTCAATAAAGAAGGACAATTATTTCCATGGGCTTATAGATTACGAGGAAAAATTTCCGAAGATCAGGGCGGGAATGGAAAGGAGCAATGTTAAATGGCTGTGCAATACAGAAAAATGACCGAAAAGGACGTGGATACTTTTATAGAACTGCGAATCCGCCAACTGCGGGAGGAAAGGCGTCATGGCGATGAGATCACGGGGGAGAATATCGATCTAAGACCGGCCTTGATTGATTATTATAACCGTCATATGGCGGACGGCACGTTTGTCTCATGGCTGGCAGTGGACAAAGACCGGATTGTCGGGACAAGCGGAATGTCCTTCGTTGAAAAGCCGCCGTATTTTGGCAGCCCCAACGGAAAGATCGGACTGCTTTCCAGCATGTACACCGAGGAAGATTACCGCAGACAGGGCATCGCAAAAGAACTGTTGACGCGGGTGGTAAACGAAGCGAAGGATTATGGATGTGGCTGCGTCCAGATCACGGCTTCCGATATGGGGGTGCTGCTGTACACGGATTTCGGGTTTGTAAAAAATGGCAATTTTATGCAGTACAAGTTTTGAGGGGGCACAGTCTATATATTGGTATATGAAAAAGTGAATACAAGAGCAGAAAAGAACAGGAAAAGGATTACCGGAGAGTGAAGGAAATCACAAGGGAGGTATTTTCGTATCCGGAGCGGATCGAACGCGGGGGCATCAGCTGTCCCTATGAGCACTGGATGGTTCATGTGTTGCGTGAAAGAGATGGCATACCGGAATTAAGTCTGGTTGCAGAACTGGGATTCGGACGGATACAATTATCCGTGCCGCATCCGATGTGTTTTACCTTTTAAATGTGCTATACTGTTAAAAAATGCAGTAGTTTACAGAGAAAGGGGTATGGTATGGCAGGAAAAATAAAGCTTCCTATGGGGATTGAGAATTTTAAGGAAATGCGTATCGGGGGTTTCTATTATGTTGATAAGACTGGACTGATTAAGACACTGTTGGAGAATCCGGGAAAAGTGAGCCTGTTTACACGCCCGAGGCGTTTTGGAAAGACCCTGAACATGAGTATGCTGCGATATTTCTTTGAGACAGGCAGTGATGTCATGCCGTTTAATAACGTCACGCCGTTTGACAACGTCACGCCGTTTAATAACGTCACGCCGTTTGACAACGGCGCGCTTTTTGACGGGCTTGAGATTTCAAGGGAAAAGGAGCTGTGCAAAGAATACATGGGGAAATTTCCAGTGATTTCAATAACACTAAAAGGGGCGACAGGGGCAAATTATGGGGAAGCAAAGGAGATGCTCCGACATATAATCGGCAATGAGGCAATGCGGTTCCAGTTTTTGATGCAGAGTGATCGTCTGACGGAAATGGAGCGCAGCCGTTATGAAGCGCTGATCAGCATTGATAAGAGAGGGGCTTATACAATGTCCGATGAACTGCTCAAAAGCAGCCTGCAGACATTGTCACAGCTTTTGCAGAAGCATTATGGTCAGGGAGTCATCATGCTGATTGACGAATACGACGTACCGCTTGATAAGGCATATCAGTCAGGATATTATGATGCGATGGTGGAGCTGGTCAGAGTCCTGTTTGGAAACGCGTTTAAGACAAACGACTGCTTAAAATTTGCAGTCCTGACAGGGTGTCTTAGGATATCAAAGGAGAGTATCTTTACTGGGTTAAACAATTTCAGGGTATATACTGTAAAAGATGTGCGCTACAAGGAATACTTTGGTTTTACAGATGCAGAGGTCCGGCAGATGCTGGAATACTATGGATTTTCAGAACAGTATGGTGCGGTCAGGGAATGGTATGATGGTTACTTGTTTGGTAGTCTGGGAATATATTGTCCGTGGGATGTGGTTAATTACTGCAGCGACCTGCGAGATGGAAATGTAACAGAACCGCAGAATTACTGGGTAAACACAAGCAGCAACGACATTGTCAGAAAATTCATAAACCGAGCGGACGCTGCTACCAGGGACGATATCGAAGTTCTGGTCAATGGCGGAAGCATCAGAAAGAAAATCCGGCAGGAGCTGACTTACAGGGATCTGGATTCCACGACTGACAATTTGTGGAGTATTCTTTTTACGACAGGTTATCTGACACAGGACGGGCATGATGACAGAGGCCTGACAGGACTGGTTATTCCAAACAGGGAGATACAGTGGATATTTGAGGAACAGATCCAGGAATGGTTTGAGACGGAAACCAGGAACGACTTTCCAAAGCTGGAGAGCTTTTGCAGGGCATTTGAGCAAAATGACACAGATACAATAGAAAAAGAATTTACATCGTACTTAAGAAAGGCCATCAGTATCCGCGATACCAGTGTCAGGAAACAGATGAAGGAAAACTTTTACCACGGAATCCTGCTTGGCTTATTTGCAGGCATGAGGGGCTGGAAGGCAAGATCCAACGCGGAGTCCGGCGACGGCTACAGTGACATCAGCGTGAAGGTGGAGGATAAGGAGATTGGCATCGTTATCGAGCTGAAATATGCCGAGAATGCGGCGTTTGACAGTGCCTGCGAAGAAGCGTTAAAGCAGATTTATGACAACAATTACGAGGAAGCATTAATTGACGATGGCATGACAACCATATACAGATATGGAATTGCATGCTACAAGAGGCGCTGCAGGGTTATTTCGGGATAAAAACAGATGTTTATTTTAGTAAGACAGGCAAATGAAATCGTTGATTTTGGCGTGTTGGAAAAATGCCGTAGGACACGGTCCGAAAGACATGGAGGTATCGAATGACAGTTCTTGAACAGATTAGCCATGAGACAATGGTATTTATGCGTGGTAAATATTGTTTGGACGAAATTGGCATGACGACAGCCTCAACCGTGACAAAGTAAAGGAGTATGATGGAAAAATGATTGAGACATACTATAAAAAATTAGCGTCCTATTATGACTCGGAGGGAAGACTGCTGCAATACCCATCGAAAAAGCCAATGAGAATCATTGTACTGATAAAAATAGCAGAGCAGATCGACATGGACAGAAAATACACAGAGAAAGAAATAAACGAGATCATCAGGCAGAATATTGCGTTTACGGACATAGAACTGATTCGCAGGGAAATGTTTCAATACCGCCTGATCGGACGGCTCAGGGACGGTTCCGAGTATTGGGCGGAAAAGGACTGGAGAAGCACCTATGAGGAGATGATACGATGAGTGATGCGCTTTTCATCAGCAGGTGGGCGCTGATCCGCCGCAATGAATTGGTGGATATACCGGACAAAATAGGATGGACGGTGGCGCTGTCAGGAAGAAAGGTGATCCCAATGAGGGGCCGTCTGTCCGGTATTTTTGCAGAAAATCGTCCGTATACGATTACGCACTGACCTCCGATACAGGAAAGCTGTATCTGGAATTGAGAATCCGGAATGCACAGAATTGTCTGGCGTACCTGGGCGAGTGCCCCGAAAGGATCGTGGAAATGTTCCGTCATAGCGACGCCGGGTGCCAGAACCGGCACCTGCAGATCCAGTGTAAAGCATATGTTCGAACAGGAGGAAAAATGGCACTGCGGGTGCTGCGGCGCGCCCTTTCGGATCCATCCTGTCATGGAAGATATTCCGCACTACCTGAAATTAGTGGAACTGGGCGGCAAAAAGTAAGTGGTATCATGCAGAAATAGTACGAACAACGCTTTCTATGGAAGAAATGATTCGCTTCTGTGGAGAGAACTCGGAAAGATTTATTCTGTTGAACGAATGGCTGGTATCAGCATTTCATACAGAGACAAAAATAGTTTTTCCATATGGAAATAAATATGGCTGGGGTGTTGCCCACAAAAAGAAGAACAAGCTGATCGATTAACGCCCTGTTTACAAAAATTCCCCGTTTTCTGATTTTAGGATGTCAGGCATACCGTCGTAACGGAGATCACTGATCCGGCTGCTTTCACAGCCAGACTGCAGATCTCTTTCTTTTTTGACGCTGGATCGGCGTCATTTTTCTATTTTCTATTGGTTATAGTGTAATACATTATTCATTGCAGTGCCAGAGCGTCAACAAGTGGCGGATCCGTGCAGGGGAAAACAGAGAATAACTTTTGCGGGGGATAATTTACAAGTTGGTTACACCAATCTGGTTCTGTTTGTGGCAAAATAAAGACTGGAGGGTGGATCATGAATATAAAAATTTTAGTGATAGAAGATGAAGAAGCGATCAATGATGTGATCGCAATGAGTTTGCGGGCGACCGGATATGAGGTCGTCTCTTTTCTGGACGGTGATGAAGCCAGCGCTTCGTTAGAAACAGGACATGATTATGGCTGTGCGGTGGTAGATGTCATGCTGCCGGGGAAGGATGGCTTCGCATTGCTGCCGGAGCTTCAAAAATTATTGATACGTATTGATAAGATCCTGAAACGCAGAGGCTCTTTTCAGGAAAAGATCATTATCTATGATGTCGTCATTGACAGGGAAAAGAGAGTAGTGACCAAAGGCGGGTAGGAGGTTTATTTAAAGCCTATGGAATTTGACTGCCTGATGATGTTGGTGCGCAATAAAAACAGGGCGTTAACCAGAAGCCAGCTTTTGGGTGCACTTTGGGGAATGGAGTTTGAAGGAGAAACGAGAACGGTAGATGCCCATATCAGCCGTATCCGTAAGAAACTGGGATTTGAAGATGTGATAAAGACATTACCCAGAATAGGATACCGTTTGGAGGTAGAGGAATGAAACTGTTTCATAAAATATGTATTTGGGTGTTTAGTGGAATGATGGGACTGTCATTGGGCATTCTTTTCTTTTTGCTCTCATCTATGCTCCGTCAGGGTGTAGACGATGTGATATGCTATGGGAAAAAGGAGATTGACAAAAATGTGTCCGTGATCCGGGAAAAGATACAGAGGGAAAGTATCGGAACAGTGGAAACAGTCGTTAAGGAAATCATGGTCATCAATGAATTCCGGCAGATTTTTAAAATGGACAGTATACTGTGGAAAGACGGGGAAGAAGTATGGAACGCATCTCCTTACGAAATTGACAGGAGTGCATTGAGCAAAATGTTCAAAAGCCAGGATCTGCATAGTGGGGAGATGTATATCAGCAGAAGGCAGAAAGTGGACGGAAAGATCTTAATTGTGTTTTATCAGGAGTATATGAACTTGGGGGAAAATGGTTACAGTCTTGCAGTATACAGGGATGTGACTGACATTTATTCAAGGGTTTGGAAATTGTTTTTTTCCGGAGTCGGATTTACGATTGTTTTGTTTTGTACAGTAGGAGCTTTGCTTTATCATGGGATTCGCAGGATCCTGTTTCCGCTTGAGGAATTAAAAGGTGCATCATTCAGGGTGGCAAATGGCGAATATGACAGTTATATTTCAATCACAAATAATGATGAGATCGGGGAAGTGACAGAAAGCTTTAACCAAATGGCAGAAAAAATACGGGAGCATATGGAAATGCTGGAGGAGACGAATGAAAAGCAGCAGCAGCTTCTCGGAAGTTTATCCCATGAAATGAAAACCCCGATGACAGCAATTATCGGAAATGTAGAAGTGCTGCTCACTTTACGGCTTACGGAGAGTGAACGTGAGAAAGCACTTTTCTATATTTTAAATGAATCAAAGCGGCTGGCTCGTCTGTCGGAAAAAATGATGGAATTTTCAAGGCTGTGCAATCAGGATGATTCTGTTATTTCTATAAAAAAACAATCCGTGCGAAAAATCTTCGAACAGTTAAACGCGTTGATGTCGTTTCGGCTGGAAGAAAAACAGATAAAACTTAATCGGACCTGCCTGCCGGAAACACTGGAGAAACAGGCAGATGAGGATTTATTGCTTTCGCTTTTATGGAATCTGGTGGACAATGCGTATAAAGCGTCTGAAACAGGGAGCAATATAGAGATTGCTGCTGATGAACAGAAGATTTCCGTACAGGATTTTGGGAAGGGGATACCAGCGGGAGAAATAGCCCATGTGACGAAAGCCTTTTATATGGTAGACAAATCCCGCTCAAAAAAAGCAGGGGGAATTGGTCTGGGACTTTCCTTATGCTGTCAGATCGCGGAAATTCATGGATGGAAAATTCACATAGAGAGTAAAGAAGGAGAAGGGACAAGTGTTTCTGTTTTATGGCAGTCTTGATCACGAAACGGTTACAAGTTGTACAAGACTTGGTATATCAATAGATTGTAAAGTATTTTAGGTAAGGATCCTTATTTACACTGCATTATGAAGGAGGAAGAAATGATGAATAAGAAAATGGCTGTAATAGCGAGTCTGCTCATTAGCACAAATATGTTATCGGGCTGTGCCAAAACGCCGGGGACTCCTGTGGTCAGACCGAAAGGGGAACATGCAATGGAGCACTATAAGGAAGCAGATGAAGCAGTAAAAACGCAGAGCACTGTTTCCGAGAACTTGCTCCAGACGAGACTGGACATTCCTGCGCATTATAAGAATGAGGTTTCAGATATAACAGGGAAACTGAATGTGTTTACTGATGCAGATCTGGTCATTCCGGAAGTGGAAACAGTACCGGCGATCTATGTGAAACGACATGAGTCTGATCAGGAGGACATAGATGCGATCACGAGGGCATTGTTCGGAAATGCGGATGTGTATGATTTACATGGGAAAATAGAAGAACAAAGGTCTTATGAAACAGCACCGGAGAAACGGGAATTGTCAAAGCTGACTGCTCCGTATGAATTTAAAGATGAACTGATTGATCCGTATTTTCGGACATAATGGCAATTTATGAAAAAATGATGCTGATACAGAATGCGGATGTTTTAACGGATAAAAGGGAAGAAGGGAAGGATATAGGGGAACCTTTGCAGGTAAAAAACTTTTATGTAAATAAGATTACATTTGGATATACCAGGATCTACGATCCGCAGTCGGATGACAGTACAGGGCTTTTGGTTCCGGTATGGGATTTCTTCGGAACATATGAACTGTCCTATGATGGGGAAAACATGATTTCGGTCAATGATGTGGATAAAAGTTTTATGACGATCAATGCAGTGGATGGGACTTTGATAGACCGCTGGCTGGGGTATTGATTTCAAGGGCTGTCGGTAAGTCCTGCATCCGACAGCCCCTGATAATGGTTGCGATCATGCGATCTACACGGTCTTTAAGTCAAATCCAAAGTAATTCACAGCATTATTATAAGAAATGCCCTTCACGATCTCCGCAAGCGTCTCCATGTCAGCCGGGAACTCGCCGTTCTCCACCCAGTTTCCGACGAGATTGCACAGGATACGTCTGAAATACTCGTGTCTGGTGTAGGAGAGGAAGCTTCTCGAGTCTGTCAGCATGCCGACAAATCCGGAGAGATTTCCGAGGTTTGCGAGCGAGATCATCTGATCCTGCATGCCGGTCTTGTGGTCGTTGAACCACCACGCGCTGCCCTGCTGGATCTTGGCACACGCCGTGGAGTCCTGGAAGCAGCCGAGGATCGTGCCGATCGCTTGGTTGTCGTTCGGGTTCAGGCTGTAGATGATCGTCTTTGGCAGTTCGTCCGTTTTTATCAGTGCGTTTAAGAAATCAGCAAGCTCCGCGGACGGTGCGTAGTTGTTGATGCAGTCGTAACCGGTGTCGGGACCTAACTGGTCATAGCGCAGCGTGTTGTTGTCGCGCTTGCAGCCGTAGTGGAGCTGCATCACCCAGTTTAACCTGTGGTACTGTTTTCCGACAAAGAGCATGAAAGCCGTCTTGTACTGCAGTTCCTCCTGTCTAGTGACAGCCGCGCCGCCCTTTCTCTTTGCGAAGATCGCCTCGATCTCGTCGTCGGAAGCGGGCTGGTACATCACATACTCGAGCGCGTGGTCAGACACAGAGCAGCCCTGGGAAGCGAAGAAGTCCAGTCTGCTCTGCAGTGCGTTCTTCAGATCCGCGAAGGTGTTGATGGCGACGCCGCTCACATCTGAGAGCTTTGCGAGGTAGTCGAGATAATCAGGCTTCTCGATGTTCATCGCCTTGTCCGGTCTCCATGCGGGGAGCACCTGCACGTCAAAGGTATCGTCTGCCGCGAGCTGCTTATGGTACTCGAGCGAGTCGATGGGATCGTCCGTCGTGCAGATGAGCGTCACGTTGGAGCTCTTGATCAGACCGCGCACGCTCATGCTGTCGTCCTTAAGCTTTTCATTGCAGAGGTTCCACACTTCCTCGGCAGTGTTTTTGTTTAGGACGCCCATGTAGCCAAAATACCGCTGCAGCTCTAAGTGTGTCCAGTGGAAGAGCGGGTTGCCGATCGCTTTGCCGACGCACTCTGCCCACTTGAAGAATTTTTCTTTGTCCGATGCGTCGCCTGTGATGAACTTCTCGTCCACGCCGCAGGATCGCATGAAACGCCATTTGTAGTGGTCGCCGCCAAGCCACACCTGCGTGATGTTGTCAAACTTGCGGTTGTTTGCGATCTCTGCGGGATTGATGTGGCAGTGGTAGTCAAGCACCGGTGTCTTTTCCGCAAAGTTGTGAAAAAGATCGCTTGCTGTTTTGGTCTGGAGCAAAAAGTCCTGATCCATAAAAGATTTCATGATGATTCCTCCATTTTTATAATTTTATATTAAAGAGTAGTGCCTCTTTTAACCAGTTCGCCGGAGAAGATGACCTTCTGGGGCATTTCCTTATTGCTGAGTATGCCGATCAGCGTCTTTACGATATGATGGCACAGGGTTTCGAGCCTGTTGTCAACACTCGTGAGTTCCGGCTCGCAGCATGTGCTGAGGATGGAATTGTTGTAGCCGACGATGGACAGCTCGTCCGGTATGGATAACCCTTTCTTGTGGGCAAATTTGACAGCGCCGATGGCAAGATTGTCATCGGCTGCGACGACGGCTCTGTATTCGAGAGCACTGTCAAGATCGGCAAGAAAGTCTGCGATCGCCGGGAGATTTGCGTGGTTTCCCGGAAAGTACTGCATGTATTCCATGCGTATCGGCAGTCCCTTCTGCGTGAGCGCGCTCTGATAGCCGGACAGCTTCCGCAGCGCGGAAAAGGATTTTGAGTTGTACAGGTACAGGATATCCTCGATGCCTGTCTCTATAATATAGGAAGTAGCCTGCATGGTCGACTTGAAGTCGTCGCAGAGGCTGCAGTACACGTTCTCACAGTCAAAATCCGCGTTGAGCAGGAGGATAGGGACTTCGACTGCAGCCTCGCGGATGTATTCGTTCTCGGAGTCGTTGTCGGCTATGAAGTTAGAACCCACGAGGATCACGCTGTCGACCTTTTTGTTGACAAGGAGGTTTAAGTACTTCTGTTTGTCCTCGAGCTTATAGCCCGTGCAGCATAGGATACAGTTGTAGTTGTTTTCCCTTAATTCCTGCTCGATATGGTAGATGGCATTGGCAAGATACAGGTCGGAAGAGTCGGCACACAGGATGCCGATCGTGTTCATCGAATTTAAGCCAAGTCCTCTCGCAAAAGCGTTGGGCGTGTAGTCGCATGCCTCGATCACCGCCAGGACTTTCTGGCGTGTCTGGGCGCTGACATTGTTGGAGCCGTTCAACACGCGTGATACAGTTGCTATGGACACACCGGCTTTTTCTGAAACATCGTATATTGTCATAGAGCATCCACCTTTCCGAAAATATGATGCGGCGCGTGACAGTGCAGGGATCCTGTTATGGAACGCGTACCTGCGATGTAACAAGCTATGAAAGCACTATCACAACTTAAATAGATTATAGTATGAAAATGACTGAAAATCAAGTGAATTTGCAATATTTCATTGACTATTTGTCCTGTCTGAGATAAAATGTAAGTACTTACAGCAAATTGGTATAAATGGTATTATTTTGAAACACACTAAAAAACATATTCAGAAAAGGAAGGGAAAAATCATGGAATTGAGAACTGCTGCTTCACCAAAGGATGTCAGGAGCTACACCACGGAGAGACTCCGCGAGGAGTTTCTGATCGACGACCTGTTCAGGACAGGCGAGATCAAGCTCGTTTACAGCCATATCGACCGCATCATCACTGGATCGGCAGTACCGGTAGAGCCGATCACACTGACTGCCGGGGACGAGCTCCGCGCAGAGTATTTCTGCCAGAGACGGGAGCTTGGCGTCATCAATATCGGACCGGCAGGGACCATTACGGTCGATGGCAGGAAGTACGAGGTAGGGCATAAGGAAGGGATGTATATCGGAATGGGATCGAGGGAGATCACCTTTGCCTCTGCCGATCCGAAAGATCCGGCAAAGTTTTATCTGAACAGCGCGCCTGCACACAAGGCATATCCGACGAAATTGATCAGGCCGCAGGGAGAGGCGGCGGAGGATGTCGTGATCATCAGGGACGAAAACAAGGTGGAGCTCGGATGTCTCGAGGATGCGAACCACAGGGTGATCAACAAGTATATCCTTCCCGGCCAGGTTGAGAGCTGCCAGCTCGTCATGGGCATGACCGCGCTCAAGCCCGGAAGTGTGTGGAACACGATGCCGTGCCACACGCATGACAGGCGCATGGAGGTTTATCTGTATTTCGACATGCCTGAGGATGCGTTCGTGATGCATTATATGGGCGAGCCGCAGGAGACGAGGCACATCGTTATGAGAAATGAGCAGGCCGTGATCTCGCCGAGCTGGTCGATCCACGCGGGAAGCGGCAGCCGTGCGTACACCTTTATCTGGGGCATGGTGGGGGAAAACCAGGACTTTGACGACATGGATGGAGTGCGGATGCAGGATCTGATGTAGTGATCTGATGAAAAAAGGGTTCTCTGACAATATGATTGCCAGGGAATCTTTTTTTGCACACGGGCAGATGTCCCTTCCCTGTTCAATTGTGTAAATTGATCAAATTGTATACATGCACCAAAAAACACACAAAAATGTGGAGCGCATTCTGCACTTTTGTGGTAATAATTTGTAAAAAATATGAAAATTAGACAGAAGCGTTGCGCCATTTTGGAAAATCATGTAAAATCAAAATACATACGCACTTTTTTCCCGTACTAAACATCTATAAAATATTATGAGTTTTTGAATTACAGGTTCTAAATGCTGCATGATTGGTTAGAATGATAGCAAGGGAGGATTGTTAAATTATGAGATATATCGGTTCAGGACTGGAAAGAAAATATTATCCGCCGACAGATGAGGTAGCCGGTTTTCCCGTACGGCCCGGAAAGTTTTTGGAAAATGGTGCGATCAGGGTAGATGAGGGAGTGAACTTTACGATTCATTCCAACGGGGCAAAATCCTGTAATCTGTGTCTGTTCCACGTGGGGGAGCATGAACCCTACGCAGTTTTGCCGTTCCCGGAATCCTGCCGTATGGGTGGAACATATTCCATGGTAGTCTATGGGCTAAAACCAAAGGATTTTGAGTATGCATATCAGTTTGACGGGGAGTACAATGTCAGCAAGGGCATGCTGTTTGACAAGACAAAATATATTCTGGATCCCTATGCGAAGTCCGTTGCGGGTCAGGAGATCTGGGGCAAGGAGAAGCCTGTTTCAGAGCGAATCTACAAGGCACGTGTGGTCGACAGTGGATATGATTGGGGAAATTTTAAGAACACCAGCCTGGAGCCCAAGGATATGATCATCTATGAGATGCATGTGCGGGGATTTACGCAGGATGAGTCTTCGCATGTGCGGCACAGGGGCACTTACGAGGGCATTCGCGAGAAAATACCTTATCTCCTGGAGCTTGGCATCAATGCGGTGGAGCTCATGCCGATCTTTGAGTTTGACGAGGTGGAGGATGTGCGTGTTGTCGATGGGGAGAAGCTGCTCAATTACTGGGGCTACAGCCCGGTGTGCTTCTTTTCCCCGAATATCGCCTACGCGGCGGACACGCGCCCGGGAAAGGCGGGCAATGAGTTCCGGAGCCTGATCCATGAATTGAATGCGAACGGGATCGAGGTGATCCTCGACGTCGTCTTCAACCACACGGCGGAGGGGAATGAGATGGGTCCCTGTTTCTCATTTAAGGGAATCGATAACAACATATATTACATGTTGACGCCGGATGGGAAGTACTACAATTTCAGCGGATGCGGCAATGTCATGAACTGCAACCACCCGATCGTGCAGCAGTTTATTCTGGAGTGCCTGCGCTACTGGGTTGTCTCCTATAGGGTGGACGGTTTCCGGTTTGACCTCGCTTCCATCATGGGGCGGAACGAGGATGGATCGCCGATGAGCAAGCCGCCGCTTCTACAGAGCCTTGCGTTTGATCCGGTGCTTGGCAACGTAAAGCTGATCGCCGAGGCGTGGGATGCCGGCGGTCTTTATCAGGTGGGGAGCTTTCCCTCATGGAACCGCTGGGCGGAGTGGAACGGAAGATACCGCGATGATATGCGCTGCTTCCTGAAGGGTGATTACGGCATGGCGCAGGCGGCGATCAACCGTATCACGGGTTCCCTGGATCTGTATGGCAAGGAGAACCGCGGGGAGAATGCCACGGTCAATTTCCTGAACTGTCACGACGGATTTACGCTCTATGATATGTATGCGTACAATTATAAACATAATGAGAAAAACGGCTGGGACAACACGGACGGAGCGAACGACAACAACAGCTGGAACTGTGGTGTGGAGGGCGAGACGGATGATCCGGAGGTTCTGACATTGAGAAAACGCCTGCGCAAAAATGCGTTTGCGATCCTGATGTGCAGCAGAGGGTCTGCGATGTTTCTCGCCGGGGATGAGTTCTGCAACACACAGTTTGGCAACAACAATGCATACTGTCAGGATAATATCGTATCATGGCTGGACTGGACCCGCAAGGAAGAGTACAGCGAGATGTTTGAGTTCTGCAAGTTCATGATCGGCCTGCGCAAGAAGCATCCGATCCTGAGAGGCCGTTCTGGGCCGAGCGGCTGTGGTTTCCCGGAGGTCTCCATACACAACAAGACGGCATGGAACAGCAACTGCGGGCCGGATACGCGCACGATCGGCATTATGTTTGCAGGGCGTACCGAGGGCAACCGTGAGGATGATATCATCTACATTGGTGTGAATGCGTTCTGGGAGAAGGAGGCAGTACAGCTTCCGAAGCTCCCGCTGGGCAGAAAGTGGCGCATCATCATGAACACTGAGTTTGATCATACGCCGGAGACAGACTATCACAAGTTGACAAAATGGATGGAAAGCGATACGATTAGCATGTATCCCAGATCAGTTGTGATAGCAATTGTTGAAAAATATTAGAAAGGTGGAAGAAAATGGCACGAGTGATGGTAGTGGATGATGCGGTTTTTATGAGAATGACGATCAGAAAGATGATCGAGCCGGAGGGATATGAGGTTGTAGGTGAAGCGGGAAACGGCGTGGAGGCTGTACAGAAATATATGGAAGCCCAGCCCGATGTGGTGATGCTTGATATTACCATGCCGGAGATGAACGGGATCGATGCTTTGAAGCGGATCAAGGAGTTTGACCCGAAGGCGAAGGTCATCATGTGTTCGGCGATGGGGCAACAGGCGATGGTGGCTCAGGCGATCCAGAGCGGTGCGAAGGACTTTATCGTGAAGCCTTTTGAGAAGGACCGGGTGCTGGCCGCGCTCAAGAGGGTGACTGCATAAAAAAATCTGGAAAAAAATGAAAATAACGGTAGACAAACCGTTATTTTTATTGTATGATTAAGAAAACGTTTTCCAGAAAACGTTTTCTGGAGCAGATATGACAGGTGCATTTTGAAAAATATCTGAAAAGTCCTGGAGAACAGCAGGGTATACAGAAAAGAAGGTGATGTATGAGTTGGTTTCGATAAGGGATGTTGCAAGGGAAGCGGGCGTGGCGATCTCTACAGTCTCAAAGGTGCTGAACCACTATCCCAATGTGAGTGAGGAGACGAAGGGAAAGGTCAATGCGGCGATCGCGGAGCTTGGCTTTGTGCCCAATACGATTGCCTCGGCGCTGTCCTCCAAGAAGACGGGGAGGACTGCACTGGTGCTCGATGTGAACAGGCATGTGCAGACGGTGGATGAGATTCCGATGCAGTATATTATCGGGGCGATCAACAAAGCGAAGGAAATGGGGATGGATATCATCACGGTGTTCTTTGCCATGATCGCCGAGATGGATGTGGACGGGATGGCGCGCTATTTTCAGTCACAGAGTATCGAGGGGCTGATCATTTGCGGTCTCTCGAAGGATGACGTGATCCTGAGAAGGCTGGTGGAGGGCGGAAAATTCAAGAGTGTGCTGATCGACGCGCCCGGAGTCAGCGAGAACACATCGAGTATCCATATTGACAACACAAAGGCCCAGTATGAAGTCGCCAGAAAATTTCTGGAGGGCAGGTCCTATAAAAAGATCCTGTATCTGTCCGGAAAGAAAAACGGCTACGTGTCCGAGGAGCGCCTTGTCGGGATGAGGAGACTGGCGCAGGAGCTTGATCTGGAGATACTGGTCAGAAACGGGAGGTTCAGTGAGCTCGAGGCCAGGAAGCTGACAATGCAGTATGTGCAGAGCAAGGACGCGATCATCTGTGCGTCAGACATGATGGCGATCGGGGCGATGAAGGCGCTGATCGATATGGACATCTACAGACCGGTGTGCGGGTTTGACGGGGTGAGCCTGATGGGATATGCGGGGAAGCAGATGCATACGGTGAAACAGGATTTTCAGAAGATTGCTGCCAGCGCGGTGGAGGAGCTTTCCCGACTGATGGAAGGCGGGAGCGGGCAGGATATCGTGGTGCCGCACAAGCTGATCCGCATCAAATATCTTGATGTCATTTCGTAAAATGCGATATTGAATATGAAAGAACTGTAAATAATTTATATCATCATGCTGCAGAACGCAGCGGAAAAGGAGAATGACAATGAATGTAAAAGCAAATTTGGAAGCAGCAGCACAGAAGATGTACGGCAAGGCAGTCAGGGAGCTTGATGACAGCCAGCTTTACTATGCGATACTCAACATGACAAAGGACATGATGAATGGAAAAGGGCTGATCAGCGGCAGCAAGAAGGTTTATTATATTTCGGCAGAGTTCCTGATCGGAAAGCTGCTGTCCAACAACCTGATCAACCTCGGCATCTATGAGGAGCTCGAGGCAGTACTCCGGGAGGAGGGCAGGGAGCTTAGCTGTATCGAGGAGATCGAGCCGGAACCGTCGCTTGGCAACGGCGGACTTGGAAGACTCGCGGCATGTTTCCTGGATTCCATCGCAAGCCTGGGCCTTCCCGGAGACGGTATCGGCCTGAATTATCATTTCGGCCTTTTTAAGCAGGTGTTTCAGGACAGACAGCAGACCGCAGAAAAAAATGACTGGATCGAGAACCAGTCCTGGCTGACTAAGACAGACATCTCTTTCCCCGTATACTTTGGCAAGAAGAAAGTGATGTCCAGACTGTACGACATCGATGTGATCGGATATGAGCAGGGCATGAACAAACTGCATCTGTTTGACATTGAGACGATCGATGAGGGCATTGTGAAGGACGGCATTGATTTTGACAAGACAGATATTGAAAAAAACCTTACCTTATTTTTATATCCTGACGATTCTGACGAGGCGGGACGGCAGCTGCGCATCTACCAGCAGTATTTCATGGTGTGCAACGGTGCACAGCTGATCTTAAAAGAGATGAAGGACAACGGCTATGATCTCCACAGGCTGTATGAGCATGCGGTGATCCAGATCAATGACACACACCCGACGATGGTCATCCCTGAGCTGATCCGTATCCTCACGGAGGACGAAGGATTTGACATGGACGAGGCGATCGACGTGGTGAGCAGGACCTGTGCATACACGAACCACACGATCCTCGCAGAAGCGCTTGAGAAATGGCCGGTGAAGTATCTGCAGAAGGTGGTTCCGCAGCTGATGCCGATCATCTGGGAGCTGGATAAGAGAGCTTCCATTAAATACAAGGATCCCAGCGTACAGATCATCGACGACAACATGCGCGTGCACATGGCCCATATCGATATCCACTATGGATTTTCGGTAAACGGTGTCGCCGCGATCCATACAGAGATCCTGAAAGACACGGAGCTGAACAACTTCTACAAGATCTATCCTGAGAAGTTCAATAATAAGACAAACGGTATCACTTTCAGAAGGTGGCTTCTGTCCTGCAACAGGGAGCTTGCATCATGTATCACCAGGACCATTGGAGCCGGCTACAAGAAGGATGCGGCAGAGCTTGAGAAGCTGATGGAGCATCTGGACGATGCGGCGCTCTTAAAAGAGATCAGGGCGATCAAGAAGACCAAGAAGGAAGAACTTGTCTCATACCTCAGGGAGAACGAGGGACAGGACATCAATCCGGAGTCGATCTTTGACATCCAGGTGAAGAGGCTTCACGAGTACAAGCGCCAGCAGATGAACGCGCTATACATTATCCACAAGTACCTGGAGATCAAGGGCGGTAAGAAGCCTTCCACACCGATCACGTTCATCTTCGGTGCCAAGGCAGCTCCGGCATATATCATCGCGCAGGATATCATCCATTTACTGCTGTGCCTGGAGGAGATCGTGAACAATGATCCCGACGTGAAGGATCACATGAAGGTCGTGATGGTGGAGAACTACAATGTAAGCTATGCGGAGAAGCTCATACCGGCATGTGACATCTCAGAGCAGATCTCCCTGGCATCGAAGGAGGCGAGCGGTACGGGCAACATGAAGTTCATGCTCAACGGCGCTGTGACGCTCGGCACGAGTGACGGTGCGAATGTGGAGATCCATGAGCTTGTGGGCGATGACAATATCTATATCTTCGGTGAGAAGTCTGAGCAGGTGATCGAGCATTACGCGAAGGCGGACTATGTGTCCAGGAGCTTTTATGACCGGAGCAGCGTGATCAGGGAGGCAGTGGACTTCATCACGAGCAGCGAAGTGGTGAAGGTCGGCAACGAGGAGCGCCTGAACAGACTGAAGAACGAGCTCATCAACAAGGACTGGTTTATGACACTCTTGGACCTTGAGGACTATATCGCGACGAAGGACAGGATGTTTGAGGACTATAAGGACGAGGAAAAGTGGGAGAAGATGATGCTCGTGAACATTGCGAAGGCAGGTTTCTTCTCATCAGACAGGACGATCGCAGAGTACAACAGGGATATCTGGAAGCTGAATTAAGGATTTTCTGAATAAGACAACAGATCATACCCCCAGACGGTTTATCCGTTCTGGGGGTTTTCATAATGGCACGATTGTGCTAAACTGATAAGGGGTTGTTTGGAAAGTGTACAGGATCGCGAAAAGGTAGGACGTATATGGAATATGTAAAAAAATACGAATATATGTTGGAACGGCAAGAGATCATGGAATTTTGTCTTCATGCCTGGGCAGAGTCGGCAAAGTGCAGGAAGTGGGTGTGGTTCCGGCTGATGCTCATTCTGGTGCTGGAGTGTATCCTGCTGCCGCGAGTGGCAGTCTGGATCGTAGTATTGATCGCGGCGGTGCTTCTGATATCGATTGTGGTCAGCTGTGTCAGCATCGGAAAAAGCATCACCGGATGCAAGTGGACGTTATGGGTGGAAAACGGTATATTGAAGGTGGACAGGGGCGGCAGCAGCGAGGTGCCGTGCAGGGACATACAGCTGATCCGCACGACGCGCCGTCTGCTCATGCTCGGTTATCTGCAGACAGCACAGCGGCCGGCATGGTTTATCGTTCCGCTGCGGGTATTTGCAGACAGGCAGGAACAGGAGTGGTTTCTGGACAGGATCCGTGATCCGCGGCCGGCAGAGGACAGCAGTATCCATGCAGGATCAGAAGACGAGGGACTGCGCTTTGCCTATACGCTTGACGAGGTGAAATGGGTGCGGGTCCAGAAGGGGGCGCTTGGGATCATGACCAGCGGGACGATCGGAATGAGGGAGCGGCTCCGCCTTGTCCTGATCTGGAGTTTTTTCGCAGTGCTTGTCATGCTCTCCTGCATCTATCTGGCGGCAGGACATTTGAGCTGGCAGTCTGTCTTGTTTGGCGTGTGCGTTGCGGCACTGATTACTGCCCGGATCTTCCTGCGCGATCCGGAGAGAGCGCTCAGGAGGCAGATCAGGACGTCTGCAGTCAGGGACAGGGAGTGCGGCGCCTGGCAGATCACACTGTCGGAATCGGGTGTCTGCACAAGGCTGCCAGGCGGTCTCAGGAATGATTATCCGTGGGAGACACTTGCACATCTGGTGGAGACGGAGGAGGCTTTTTACATATTTCACAGGGACAGGAAGCATTATACATTGATCGCGAAGGAGAGTTTTCAGGATTGGAGCCAGGTTTCCGCGCTGCATGAACTCTGTGCGCAAAAAGGCGTGAAGTATGTCCAGGGGCGGAAGACGCATTATCTGCCAGACTGGGCTTTTCTCTTGATCGTTGTGCTCTTTGCCGCACTGAGCATGGCATGTCTGTTCCTGGGCATTTTCTGGGATCATGTGCAGGAGATGCGCGATCAGGTACAGGGCGTGTCGCAGGGGATTTATCGTCCGGAGACCTTTGATCCGGCAGATTATCCGGACTATGTACCGCTGGACGAGCAGGTGGAATTACTGGAATCTTTTGGACTGCAGGTGCCGGAGGAGACGGTCGAGTCTGTGCGCGGATTTATGACAGAGTACGGCATGCAGGCTTCGATCGAAGGCTTTCCCTACACGTGGCTGCTGACAGAACTTGGCGCTCCGCGATATCGTGAGGATGACTGGACTACGGTAGAAGAGTATTCAAAGGACGTGTTCTGGTTTGATTTTGAGGGGCTTGATATCAGTACGGACTATGTGGACATCCTGAATGGCATGCTCGCGCTGGCACAGGGAAGCTGCCTTGACACCGTGACGGACATCAGTGAAGATACGTCGAAGGTAAACTGGGAAGAGGGAAAAGGAAAAGTCGAGGTCTGTCTGGAGTGGGACGGACAGCCGTATCACTGGGTGATGGACATGCAGTATGACTGGATCGACGGCGATGTGCTCGGGATGCTGAACGCACTGCTGGTCCAGGGAGGCTCTGGGAAGTTCTTCTATGCGGCCGGGGATAACGGGCAGGGAGCGATCGTGTTTTTCTGTACTGCGGAATGGGCGGAGGACTTCGGGGAAGCGACAGGGCTGGATCTGTCGAACTACAGGGTATGGAGTGTGGAGCAGAAGCAGCGGGTAAATATGCAGGAGGCGGCAAAGCGGCCGAGGTGACAGAAGATGAGAAGAATACAGATACTGACCATGATGATACTATTGATACCCTGGCTCATGTCGTGCAGTGACAGGGAGGAAACGGCTCCCGGCTTTCGTCTGACGGAGGTGCAGGAGGAATCGGTCATGGATTCGGAGACAGATACGCAGATCGGGGAACAAACATCTGAGGATACCGCGGAAAGTGCCGGGGCAGGTTTGTCTGGGAGTACGGAAGCGGACAGGGAACCAGCTGAAGCTGCGGCGGAGCAGGATGAAGCAGTGGATCGCCCTTTGGTGCGGGGGATCTATGTGACGGGGCCCGTGGCGGGCAGTGAGCGCATGAACGACCTGATCACGCTTGTCGACGCGACGCAGCTCAACACCATGGTGATCGATGTCAAGAACGATGACGGTGAGATCACGTGGAAGATGGAGACAGATTCTGTCGCGGAGATGGGAAACGGCGTGGCGTATATACGGGATATCGACGCGCTGATGAAGACGCTGAAAGAGCATGACATCTACACGATCGCGAGAATTGTCTGCTTCAAAGACCCGGTATTTGCACAGAATTATACCGATAGCGCCCTGCGAAAGCCAGACGGCGGGTTTGTCACAGATGCCTATGGGCTGGCCTGGGTGAATCCGTATGACGAGGAGGTGTGGGCGTACCTGACAGAGATCGCGCAGGCGGCGGCAGACGCCGGGTTTGACGAGGTACAGTTTGACTATGTGCGCTTTCCGATCGGAGAGGATGCGGACGCTGCGGATTATAAGGTTGACATGTCTGTCTATACGAAGCAGCAGGCGATATCGGAATTTCTGTCCTACGCCGGCGAGCGGCTTCATGAGCGCGGTATCGTGGTCACGGCAGATGTGTTTGGCACGGTGATCGGCAGTGCGGCTGACATCGAGCGTGTGGGTCAGGATTATGCGCAGCTCGGTAAGACAGTGGACGTGCTGAGTCCCATGGTCTATCCCTCACACTATGGTTCGGGCGTATTCGGGTTTGACGTGCCCGACGCGCATCCGTATGACACGGTGTATCAGGCGCTGATGCAGTCACAGGAAGTGCTGGGGCAGCATGCGGGAGAGCGCTGTGCGGTCGTGCGTCCGTGGCTGCAGGCATTCACGGCGACATGGGTGAGCGGGCATATATCTTATGAGGCGGAGCAGATCCGGCAGCAGATCCAGGCGGTGTATGATGCCGGGTACGAAGAGTGGATCCTGTGGAACGCGACATGCCGTTATCCGTTCATAGAGTAGAGGACCGGATCATTCGGATCTGGGGAGGGCAGTCTGGAAACCCTCCGGCGAACCGTGCTCATACCGCCACTGTCTTGGCGGGATCCCATACACATGTTTGAACGCACGTGAAAAGTGCAGCTGGTTTGGATAGCCGACTGCATTGCTGATATCGGAAATGGATAAGCTGGTGAGCTTTAAGAGCTCAGCAGCTTTTGTCATTCGGTAGGAGATGAGGAATTCCTGCGGGGATTTTCCCATATTCTCGTGGAAGATCTTCCCGAAGTAGCTCCGGTTCAGACCGCAGGAAGCCGCGATATCCTCCACGGAGATCGCGTTCTGAAAATTCTGCTCGATAAAAGAGACTGCCTCGCGTATATAAAAATCGCGCAGGCTGTTTCCGCGGCTCAGCTGCGTCAGGCTGCAGGAGCGGACGAGGCTGTCTATGAACAGATAGAGGTGTCCGATCAGGTGAAAGGGGGATTCCTCCTTGTGTTCAACGATATACAGCATCTCTGATTTCATCGTCTCGGCGAGGTCTTTGTAGCGGGCCTTGTAGACGGGCTGGTCGGGGCTTAATCCGGTCAGCTCGATCGTCTCCTTGGCGCGCAGTCCGTCAAATTCGATCCACACGTACTCCCACGGGATCTCGCGGTCTGCGATGTACATGTTGATCTGGTTTGGAAAACACATAAACCCCTGGCCGCTCTTGACAGAGTACGGGACCGACACGCCTTTTGCATTGTTGGCGTAGAGGATACCGGTGCCGGAGATGCAGTAGTGGAACAGGTAATGGTTTCTCGCGGCGGGGCCGAAGGAGTGGGACGGGTCGCACTTCTCCCAGCCAAACTGGTACAGTCCCAGGTCGATAAAGTTCTCACTTGGAAAGACGGAAAAAATGACTTCGCTCATGCGGCCACTCCCTTTTTGTCATAAAATGTTTTCTAAGACCAGTATATACCAAAATGCTAGATGACTTCAAGTAAAGATACAGAATATCGCATTTTGGCATAAAACATGCGAAATAGTGCCATTTACGGATAGCATAATGATATGTTATGATTTTTATATCAAAAAGAAAGGAGAAAGTAGTATGAAAGGAAAAGCAATAGGGTACTTCGGCATATCATTATGCTGTGCGGCATCGGCAGTGTGCATGCAGGGCTGTGCATCTTCCGGTGACAGCGGCAAGACACAGATTGAGATCGTCCAGTACAAGCCGGAAGCGGCGGGTTACTTTGATGCATTGGAAGAGAAGTTCAATGCAGAGCACGACGATATTCAACTGAAGATCAGTTCTCCAAATGACGCAATGACGATTTTAAGAACGAGGTTTATCCGTGAAGACTACCCGGACATCATCGGGATCGGAGGGGATATCAACTATTCTTATTTTGTGGACGCCGAGATCCTCGCAGATGTATCGGATTACCCGGGACTGCAGAACATCAAGCAGGCGTACCGGGATATCGATGAGGCGCTGGAGCTGGTTCCGACAGATGGTTCCTACGCGGTCCCGTATGTGGCGAACGCCGCGGGGGTGCTCTACAACAGGGATATGTTCGCGGAGCATGGCTGGGAGATCCCGCAGAACTGGTCGGAGTTCACCGCGCTGTGCGCCGAGATCCAGTCGGAGGGGATCCTGCCGTTTTATTTCGGGTTCAAGGACACATGGACATGTCTCGCACCGTGGAACGCGATGGCGGTCAGCCTCGCACCGGCTGATGTGACCAAACAGGTCAACAGGGGTGAGACGAACTTTGCCAGGGAGTACAGGGAGGTGTCGGAAAAGTATCTGGACCTGCTGCAGTATGCGGTGGACGATCCGTTCGCATACGGCTACAATGACGCCTGCACCGCATTTGCGCGCGGGGAGGCGGCGATGTATCCCATCGGAAGTTATGCGATCCCGCAGATCTTATCAGTGAATCCGGATCTGAACATTGATTCCTTCGTGATGCCGGCGAACGACAGCGCGGATCTGAACACGCTCAACTCCGGTATCGATCTCCAGTTCTGTGTGATGGCGGACTGCAAGAACAAGGATGCCGCGTACGCGGTGCTGGATTTCCTGTACGAGGAGGAGAATATTCAGCAGTATATCGACGCGCAGATCGCGATTCCGTGCAAGGAGGGGGATTTTGCCCTGTCACCGATGCTGGACGGCATGACGCAGCATATCGCGGAGGGCAGGATGACGGACTACCAGGATCACTATTATCCGTCGGAGATGGCGGTGGACGCGCAGATCCAGACGTTCCTGCTCCAGAAGGATGTGGACGCGTTTTTGCTGAAGTTCGACACGGACTGGCTGCGCTACAACAGGGACATTATCCGGCTGGTACAGGATTACGAAAAAAATCATGGAAATTAGGAGAAGGGGTGTGAAAATATGAAGAATGAGAGAAAAAGGACGTTTATGCTGATCACGATTCCGATACTGGCGCTGTTTGTCTGCTTCAACACGATCCCGCTGATTCGCGGTGTGATCTACAGCTTCACAAATTTTAAGGGATTTGGCAGTTACGACTGGGTGGGATTCCGCAACTACATCGACCTGTTTTCTGACGCGCGTGTCGGAAAATCGTATCTGTTTACCTTTAAGCTCGCGATCGTGTCGACCGTCGTGGTGAACGTGGTCAGCCTGATCCTGGCGCTGGCGTTGAACAGCAAGATACGCGCCAAGAGCTTTTTCAGGGGCGCATACTTTCTGCCGAACATCCTGGGTGCGCTCGTTGTAGGTTATATTTTCAACTATTTCTTTACCTACATCCTTCCGGCGATCGGCTCCATGATCGGCTCGGATGCGATGAGCAGGAGTATGTTGTCAGACCCGGATTCGGCGTGGATCGGGATCATGATCGTCTGCGCATGGCAGGCGGTCGCGATGAACACGATCATCTACATATCTGGTCTGCAGACGGTGCCGGAGGACGTGTACGAGGCGGGCGGACTGGACGGCGCCACAGGCTGGAAGCAGTTCCGCTATCTGACATTCCCGCTGATCATCCCGTTCTTCTCGATCAACATGGTGCTGTGCGTGAAGAATTTCCTGATGGTGTTTGACCAGATCATGGCATTGACAAAGGGCGGCCCGGCGCAGAGCACGGAGTCCATCTCATACCTGATTTACAACAACGGTATGTCGGGCGGACAGTTCGGTTTCCAGAGCGCCAACGCCGTGATATTCTTTTTGGTGATCGTGACAGTCTCTGTAGCACAGATGAAATTTACCGGTAAGAAGGAGGAGCAGTTATGATGAAGGAAGGTATGACGAAGAAAACAAACTGGACAGCGATGGTCGTGCTGATCTTAGGACTTTCCGCGATCGTTTTCCCGCTGTATATGACGCTGGTCATCGCGTTCAAGCAGCCGTCTGAGATGACCAACAGCGTCAGCGGCATCCTGTCGCTTCCCAAGACCTGGAGCCTTGACAATTTCAGGGAGGCGATGCGTGTGACCGACTTCTGGAACTCCCTGAAGAACAGCTTGCTGATCACGATATCGACAGTCGTGCTGTCCATCGCGGTTCATTCCCTGATGGGGTATGCGCTGGGCAGGAACAAGAGCCACAGCAAATTTTACAGCTTTGTCTATCTGTTTATCGTCAGCGGTATGTTCGTGCCGTTCGCGATCCTGATGATGCCGCTGGCAAAGCAGACGGCGGAGATGGGACTGGCGAACTGGTTCGGCGTGATCCTCCTGTATGTCGTCTTCTACATGCCGATGAATATCCTCCTGTACTCGGGCTATCTGGTGAACATTCCGATGGCGCTGGAGGAGGCGGCGAAGGTCGACGGGGCTTCGACGTGGAGGACTTACTGGAAGATCATTTTCCCGATCATGCGCCCGATGCATGCCACGGTCGCGGTGCTGACAGCGCTTGCTGTGTGGAACGATGTCATGACGCCGCTCGTGATCCTGGCGGGATCAGACCAGAACACCCTGCCGTTAGCGCAGCTGAACTTCCAGACACAGTTTGGAACGAACTATAATCTGGCATTTGCGTCTTATCTATTGTCACTGATCCCGATACTGATCTTCTATGTCATCTGCCAGAAACAGATCCTGAACGGTGTCGTGAACGGTGCCGTGAAGTAATAGGAGAGAAAAGAGCGTATGGCAATTCAGTATCAACGGGAAAATCATTTGTTTACATTGAACACAAAACACACGACATACCAGATGAAGGTGGATGCGCTGGGTTTCCTGTTACATCTGTATTACGGGGCGAGGGTATCCGGGAGCATGGAGTACCTCCTGACCTACTATGACAGAGGATTTTCGGGAAACCCGGCGGATGCCGGGAATGACAGGACATACTCTCTGGACGTCCTGCCGCAGGAGTATCCGCAGGCGGGCGCGGGCGATTACCGCAGCGCCGCCCTTGTGATACGCAACGCGGACGGTTCCGAGTACTGTGATCTGCGCTATGTCAGCCATGAGATCAAAAGGGGAAAATACGCATTGAAGGGACTTCCTGCTGTGTATGCGGCTGACGACGAGGCGGAGACGCTGGAGATCACGCTGGAGGATCCGGTGGGCGGCGTGCTGGTACGGCTCTGGTACGGTGTGCTCGAGGAGGATGACATCATCACGAGGAGCGCCGAGATCAGAAACACCGGTTCCGATCCGATCTGTGTGGAAAAGGCGTCATCGGCATGTCTGGATCTTATCAGCGGGGACTATGACTTCATCAGTTTTTACGGGCGGCATGCGATGGAACGCAATTTCCAGAGAACGCCGGCCGCGCATGGGTGCCAGATGATCGGGAGCCGAAGGGGGACTTCCAGCCATCAGTACAATCCGGCAGTGATCCTTGCTGAGAAGCACGCGACGGAGGACGCGGGGAGCTGTTACGGCATGGTCTTTGTCTACAGCGGTAATTTCATGTGCGAGGTAGAACAGGACCAGTATGGACAGACGAGAGCCCTGATGGGACTGCACAGCGACCTGTTTCACTACCCGCTCGAAAAGGGGGAGGCCCTTGTGATACCTGAGACGATCCTGTGTCACTCGGCGGACGGGTTTGCCGGTCTGTCGGGGAGATATCACCGCTGTATCCGGAAACATCTCTGCAGGGGAAAATACAGCCATCAGCCAAGACCGGTGCTGATCAACAGCTGGGAGGCGGCGTACTTTGATTTCAGCGGAGAGACGATCTGCAGGCTGGCGCGTGAGGCGGCGGAGCTGGGCATCGACATGGTGGTGATGGACGACGGCTGGTTTGGCAAGCGCAACGACGACAACAGCGGGCTAGGGGACTGGCAGGTCAACGAGGAGAAGCTGGGCTGTACGCTGGGAGAGCTTGTCCGGCAGGTCAATGCGGCAGGAGTCAAGTTCGGTATCTGGATCGAGCCGGAAATGGTGTCAAAGGACAGCGATGTCTACCGGCAGCATCCGGACTGGGCTGTACAGATCCCGGGGAGAAAACCTGTCCTCTCGCGCAACCAGCTGGTGCTGGATTTTTCCAGGGAGGACGTGAGAAACCATGTGTTTGACCAGATCTGCAAGGTGCTGGATCAGGGAAATATCGAGTATGTGAAGTGGGACATGAACCGGAGCATTACAGATATCTATTCCGCGGAGCGGGAACAGGGGAAGGTCACATACGACTATGTGCTGGGCGTCTACGATTTTCTCGAAAAGCTGATCCGGCGGTATCCCGATCTGCTGATCGAGGGATGCAGCGGGGGCGGCGGACGGTTCGATGCCGGCATGCTCTATTATACGCCGCAGATCTGGTGCAGCGACAACACGGATGCGGTCGACCGGCTGCGGATCCAGTACGGAACGTCCTTCTTTTACCCGGTGTCCGTCGTCGGTTCCCATGTGTCCGCAGTGCCGAACCATCAGACGGGGAGAAGTGTGAGCCTGCACACGAGAGGCGTCGTGGCGATGGCGGGAACGTTCGGCTATGAGCTGGATCCCGAGACGCTCTCCGGCGGGGAGAAGGATGAGATCAGGAAGCAGATCGCATGCTACAGGAAATACGAGGCGCTGATCTGCAGCGGGGATTACTACCGTCTGTCCGATCCGTTCGAGGACGAATGCGCGGCGTGGGCGTTCGTGTCGGAGGACAGGGAACAGGTACTGCTGAACGTGGTGATGCAGGAGATCCATGGAAACATGACCGTGAGCTATGTCAGGCTGAAAGGGCTGGAGGCGGACGCGGTTTACAGGGATATGGAGACTGGCACAGCGTATTATGGCTCCGCGCTGATGCGCGCCGGAATCCCGATGCCGGTGCAGATGGGGGAGTACCTGGCGTATCAGAAATATTTTGAGCGTGTGAAAGAGGTGGAGTAAGCGCTCACATGCACATAAAAAATCACTTGCAGATTTTAATCTGCAAGTGATTTTTTGTCGATCCCTATTCCTCTGTTGTCAACGGGATGCTGATGAGGATCTCGTTGCGGTAGTAGGGGATCGAGCTGAAGGAGAACTGTACATTCTCTTTCCCGTAATATGTAACAAGACGGTGGTAAATGTTGTGAAGCCCTACATGCCCTTTGCTGTCCTCGGCATGGCTGTCCAGGGTGATCGCCTCCACGGCCTTCACGTCAAATCCGCTGCCGTTGTCGATCACGCCGATGGACAGGCGGTCTCCGGCAGCGTGAAAGCTGATCTCGATGGTGGGGACGGATATGGGGATCCCGGATGCGTCGATGCCAAAACCGTGACGGATCGAGTTTTCCACAAGAGGCTGCAGGATGGTCTTGGGGATCAGCCGCTGGTTCAGTTCCGGGGAAGGCTTGTACAGGAATATGATCGACTGCTGGAAGCGCTGGTTCATCAGCTTGATATACACGTCCGCATGGCGCAGCTCATTGGAGATGGTGATCAGATCGGCTCCGTAAGAGAGACCGATGCGCAGGTATTCCGCCAGATACTGGATCATGTTCGTGGCGGTGTTTGAGTTTCCGTGCAGCACTTCCGACTGGATGCATTCCAGGGTATTATAGAGAAAGTGGGGATTGATCTGTTCTGTCAGGAGCTGTACCTGGGTCTTGTACTTCTCTGCCTCCTCCTGCTTGATGCGGATCATCTGCCGGCGGATGGTGTCATGCATATTGTTGATGGCAGAGCCGAGCTGGCCGATCTCGTCATTGTCAGAGAATTTCAGTTTTTCAGTGTAGCGGTTCTCCTCGATCTGGTGGACTGCTTCCACCAGCCTGTTGACAGGGCGGGTGATGTAGCGCGTCATGAGGAAGGCGACCGTCAGCAAAAAGAATACCAGGAGCAGCAGGAGCAGCAGGAGGGTAAAACCGGTCTTGCCGAAAATATCCAGAAGTGTTTCCCGATGGGCATAGTTGAGCAGGATCATATCCCCGTAGCGCAGTCCGTAAGCGGCCACATAGCAGTCCGGGCTGACGAAGGTGCTGCAGTCAGAAGTGTTCCATGTCGCCTGGTTGAGCAGTTCCTTTGTCCGCTCATCCTCAAGGATCGCTGAGACATCCGCTGTCTCCTCGGAGGAGGGGCTGTTCAGAAGGCATCCGTCGGCGGTCAGCAGATAGTAAACGTTCTCCGAATCACTCACGTTGGTCAGGTTCAGACAGGTCTGCAGCTTGGAGGAGTCGATAAAGATGATCACGTAGGCGTCCGGGGCAGAATCGGAGAGATCCAGCTCCACATACTGGGTGATGACGCTCACCGGAAACACGATCGGAATGACAGATACCCGGCTGCGGAAAGGGCTTTTGCGCTCCTTCAGGAAGGAGATGCCCTTTACCTGTGAGAGCTCTTCCGGCGGGAACAGCTCTTCCGCTGTCTCATAGAGGGTGTCGTTGTAGAGCGTGTAGGCAGTCATGCCGTCGCCGGAGAGGAGCATGGCGCCATGGACCAGATAATTGCAGTTGGACAGCGTGGAGAGTTCATCCTGCACCATGCTTTTGGCGGTGAGATAGGAAGGATTGTCCAGACACAGATATTCGATATCGGCTTTAAATTTCTCGGTGCCGCAGGTGAGCACAAAACGTTCGATGATGTCCGTATAGTTCATATCGAGCGTGTTTGCGGCGCTGATCGTGGCTGTCCGGATGCCGCCGAGCAACCGCTCCGAAAAAATATAGCGGTAATAGATCACTGCGGTCAGGGTGATGACTGTGCTCAGGACAAGGGCGAGCCCGCACATGACAAAACTGATCTTGGAAAAAAGGGAAAGGTTGTTGTACTTTTTGAGCATGGAGTCACTCCTTTGGGGTTCGGTCGGTATATTTTGCCTGAAAATCGGATGGGGTAATGCCGTGGACATTCTTGAATGCCCGTGAGAAGGAGCGGTAATCCCCGTATCCGATATTATAGCTCACCTCGTTGATGGAAGTGTTAGGATTCATCAGGGCCCGCCGGGCGTATTCCATCTTTTCCGTCAGCAGATAATCCCTCAGATTGATATTGGTCTTATTCTTAAAGTAGATCGCAAAATAGGAAGGGCTCAAATGCACCTGCTGTGCAATGTCCTCGATCTTAATATGGCTGGTGATATTCTGATGAATGAACTCCTTGGCTTTTTGTATGATGGTATCATCTGACTCTGCGCCGCTCTGGGGAGGTTTCGTGTATTTGCTTCCGCCGTAGCCGTACACGGCATCAATGAACTCAGAGAGATGGCAGAAGGAGTCTCTCATCC
The DNA here is from genome assembly GCA_009774375.1 of Lachnospiraceae bacterium. Classification (GTDB taxonomy): domain Bacteria; phylum Bacillota; class Clostridia; order Lachnospirales; family Lachnospiraceae; genus COE1. The sequence continues at coordinate 35,265 of VSNO01000002.1, read as the reverse complement.
ACTCCCGGATCTGGGATAGCTTTGTCAGGCGGTACAGGTCCTGGGCGTTCACTTCCGAAGGGATCTCCTGATGGGAGAAGGAGGTGAACTCCTGTTCTATCATATGAAACAGGGAATAGCACATACTGAAAACATAATTGGGAGGCGGCATGGGCACATAGAGGAGCCGGTCGATGAAGTCATTGCAAAACGTGCGGATGTTCTCCAGGTCTTTCTGGACGATAAACTGCACCAGGGGAAGATAGTCGATATCCGTCAGTTTCAGGACAGGCTGGACAGTGCACAGGATCTCGTATGCGAAGATCCCCGAGGTGTCGTCGTACAGACGGTAGGTGATGGAGGTCAGTGCCCGGTTGTAGGAATAGGAGCACTCCATCAGTCCGGAAACCACGTCGCCGATGCCGATCAGGGGCATCGGAAGCTCCTGTTTCCGGATGGCCGTCTGACATTTGATGGCATTTTGGAAAGGAAGGCTGTCGGACGTGTTCAATATGCCCACGATCTGATTCTCGCCGTGTTTCCAGAAAATATGTTTTTCCTGGGAAAATTCCTCGTCCAGGCAGAGGATCAGCTGCTGGTACGGAAGCGGCTGGTCCTTCTGCTCATAGAGCAGGACGCAGACATAGCAGGGACTGTCACTGATGGTGATCCCTGTATTCTGCAGGAGCTGTCCGATCATATTCTGCTCCAGGATCTTGCTGTCCAGCAGCCTGTTGAGAAAATTCAGGTTCAGCTTTTCCCGGTACAGCCTGCTGTGATTTCCTTTGTTCTGCTGGCTGCGGTCCAGACAGGTCCTGTATATGGCGTCATACAGCTCGGAATTGTCCAATGGTTTCAACAGGTAAGCTTTTGCACCGTAGCGGATGGCGTCCTTGGCATAGGAAAAGCTGTCGTAGCCGCTCAGGATGATAAAATCGGTCGTGATCCCGAGCTTTCGGGTTTTCTGGATCACCTCGATGCCGTCCAGATCCGGCATCTTTATGTCAATGATGGCAAAATCCGGACGAAATTCCAGTATGGCGCCGAGGGCATCCTGCCCGTTGGTGGCTAGGCGGACCAGCTGGATCCCCAGCCCAGCCCAGTCAATGGCATTTTCCAGTTCTCTCAGTATGCTGATCTCATCGTCTGCCAGGATGGCAGTCAAATATGTGCTTTGGGTTTCCATATCTGTCCTCTTCCTCCAAATAAATAAAAGTGTATCATATGGTGCATCATAAAACAAGAGTGTTTTTCTGGGAAAGATCACGTTTTTGTGCAAATAGGACAGCGGCGATCCTTTTATTGACCCCAGACTGTCTGCATTGCACTGAAAATAGTTGTTCGGGTGTCGCATGATTATACATTCGGTACAAAAAAACATGGAAATTGTTACATGGTAAGTGAAAAGTGTCCTTTGGTTTCGGCGGAAAAAAGAATAAAATAAAAACGTAACTTAGGTTTGCGGAATTTTACATAAAAAGGAGGATACCATGAAAAAGAAATTGATCAGTATGATGTTGACAGCAGCGATGGTTGCCAGTCTGTGTGCATGCGGCGGGGATGATTCCGCTTCATCCAACACGGACAACGGACAGAACACGGGAGGCGATGCATCGGCGGCAAACAGCGAGGAACAGCCTGCAGGCGGGCAGGAGACACAGGAGGCGCAGGCGCCGGAGGGTGCGACGACCATTGAAGTCTGGACAAATGACCGCCATGATCTGGAGTATGTGGAATCCATGATCGACCAGTACAATCAGAGCAATGCTGACGGGATCTTCATCAACCTGAGTGTCATTACCGAAGATTATCAGAATATGCTGGCTCTGGCCTACAATGGCGGCACAGCGCCGGATGTGGTGGGTGCGAATTCCCTTCCGTTAAACACGTTTGCGGACACTGGCATTCTGGATCCTTTGAACGAGTATATTGATGCGGATGAGACATTTCAGAAGGTCAATGAACCCTACGAACATGCTTATGAAGGTCTGAACCTGAGGAACGGAAATATTTACGGCGTCTACAGCGGTATGCGTTCCGGCGTGCGCGTGGAGTACAACAAAGACCTGGTTGAAGCGGCAGGCTATACAGAGATCCCGACAAAATTAGAGGATTACATTGACATGGCAAAGGCCATCACGGAGCAGGGCGGCGGCGATACCTATGGGATCGGCTTTACTTCGTCCTCGCCTTTTGAGCGTCTTCTGGAAATGTCCGCTCAGGTTTCAGGCGTTTTCTACTATGACTATGTAAACGGTAAGTATGATTTCAGCGGATACAGGGAGATCCTGGAGCTGGGGCAGAGGTTCATCAGCGAGGATATCGCATATCCTGACCAGCAGGCTGTGGATAACATGAGAGCGCTGTTCGCAGAGGGGCAGTTTGCGCTTTGGAGCAATGCATCCCAGGAAGCGGCTGTGTTCACAGACCAGATCCCTGTGAAGGATTTTGAGTGGGGTGTAGCGCCTGTGCCTTCAGTCACCGGCGAGATCAAGGGTGCGCTGCAGACGACGCCTTCCAAGTCCTGGGGGATCGTGTCTTCTTCAGAGAAAAAAGACCAGGCGTGGAAAGTGATCCAGTATTTCCAGTCTGAGGAATTTATAAAGGGCTATCTGGAAAATGGTTACTGCCTGCCGATCAGCACCTACATGGACGGTGTGATCGACAAGTCCAAGATCGGCCGTCTGGCTGATTTCTCCATGCTGGAGTATGAGTCCGTATATCCGCAGCCGCCAGTGATCAACCTGACAGGCGACGACTATCGTGTTGTTTTCTGGAATGCGGTGATGGATTATGTGGATATCGATGATGCTATTGAGGATTTGAATACCCGCTACAATGAGGCGCTGGACGCAGACGTTGCATCCGGGGCGACCAAGAGGCTGGTGATCTCTGATTACGATCCGCTTCATCCCAATAATGGAACAATGACTTATCTTGAAGAGTAATCTATGGGAATAGTGAAGAAGGGGAGCCAGCGCATGGTTCCCCTTTCTGTTGGAAGGAGGATTTTATGCAAAAAACAAACAAAGGGAAAATGAAAATTAGCAGGGATGGTCTGGTGGCCGGCCTGATGCTGACACCTGCCATCATATTCCTGATCGTGTGTTCCATATATCCGTTTATCTGGATCTTCCGCTATATCTGTTATGATTATAACGGGTTTACGGCCACTTTTACAGGGACGCGCAACATCACAAGGATGCTGGGCGACAAGACGTTCTGGAACAGCGTGGGGCACACCTTTGAGTACGCCGCATACAAGCTGATCTTTATCATCCCGCTGTCGCTGCTGATGGCGGTTCTGCTGAACATGCGCATGAAAGGTTCCAATCTTTTCCGCGGGATGTATTTTATGCCCACCATCATCAGTACATCCATTTCCGGTATGATCTTTGCCTTTATCTTCGCGACCAAGAACGGTATCGCGAACAGCATCCTGATGGACATGGGGGTCATCGACTCTCCGATCAAATGGCTTATGAGCCGTGACTGGGTCATGGTGACGGTGACGATCATGGCGATATGGGGCGGTCTGGGAAATTATATGCTGTACTTTACCACCGGTATGAACGGTCTGTCCGAGGACGTGTATGAATCGGCAAAGATCGACGGGGCGAACGGTGTACAGACCTTTTTCAGGATCACGCTGCCGATGCTCTCGCCGGTGCTGAAGGTCGTGCTGATGCTGGCGATCACAAGCGCGTTCAAAGACTACGAGGCGATCATGGTATTGTCCAAGGGAGGACCGGGCAACCGCTCCATGGTCATGTTCCTGTACATATACAATCTGATCTTTGGCGCTACGGACTCGACGAGCCAGGCGCAGATCGGCTATGGCGCGCTGCTCAGTATCATGGCGGCCCTGATCGTGGGTACGGTGACGATCATTTACAATATTGTGGCGAAAAAACTGGACGATGTAGTGTAGGAGGTGGCATAGATGGAAAAAGGGCATGCAGTATATTCGACTCAGACAAAAATACTGAGGGGTCTGATATGGGTGTTTATGTTGTTCATGGCAGTACTGATGATCTTTCCGGTGATCTATATTGTCTTTGGATCCTTCAAGGGCAATTCTGAGCTTCTGGTAGGGGGAACGAACATCTTTCCGAAGAAATGGGTGTTCTCAAATTATTCAAACGCATGGCAGCAGGCAAATTTTGCCAGATATACAGTCAACAGTATCTTCCTGGCGCTGGGGGTCATGGTAGTGTCCCTGATCAACTCCACCATGGCGGGATATGTATTTTCCAGGAGGAAATTCAAGGGAAAAGAGATCCTATACGGCATTTTCGTCATGTTCATGTTCATCAATGTGGGCTCTGTATCGCTGAGGCCGCTGTTTGAGCTGTCTGTAAAATTACATATGAATAAGAGCCTCATCAGCGTGATCCTGATCTCGGCGGGCGGCGGTCAGGCGACCTATCTGTTTCTGAGCCGCGGTTTTGTGAACGCGCTTCCGATGGAGCTGGACGAGGCGGCCAAGATCGACGGGTGCACCTTCTTCCAGATCTACCGGCTGGTGATCCTGCCGCTGCTGAAGCCGGTGATGGCGACGATCGCCCTGCTCTCTTTCAGACAGGGCTGGAATGAATATATCCTTCCATTGGTATTTACGATGACAAACGAGAACTTGAGACCGCTCACGGTGGGCGTGAATATGCTGAAAAATGCCGGAGACGGCGCAGCGGCGTGGGACATCATGTTTGCCGGCGCCAGCATAGCGATCATCCCGATGCTCGTGATCTACTGTATCTTCAGCAGGAACTTTATGAGCGGTATGACAGCGGGCGCTGTAAAGGGATAACACACAGCACAATGTGCGGAAATGAGGAATACGATGCATAGATGGAAACTGGGAATTGACGGGTATGTGATGCAGTATATGATCGCAGGACCTGTGACAGAGGATTATGATTCTGATACCAGGGCAGCGGAGCAGCTTGCCCTGGAGGCGGCGCTGCGGGCTGAGATCGTCACGCCAAAAGTAAAAGAGATCGAGCCCCGGATCCGGATGGGGGACAGACAGGAGCATGGAGCGCCGTGGACGGTTTATGCCGCCTACGGGAACTGCTTCATCGATGTGTCAGATTTTTACTCGACTTTGCAGAAGGTCCGTCTGGCTGCGGCGACGGTTCTGCACACCTCAGGGGATGAGCGGGTCGGCATCAGGATCTGGACGTATATGGCAGTGGGCGTGTATCTGAACGGAAAGCTCGTGGGCGAGGTGAAGAGGCCGGTGTATAAGCCCATCCAGTATCTGGATGTGGAGCTGCCCCTGAAGGCGGGGAACAATCTCCTGTATTTTGACTGTGAGAATCTGGGGGTGCGGGATACTAGGAACATGCTGGCCGTACAGGTCAGGGAGAATCAGGAAGCAGTCGAAGTCGCGCTGCCTGATGAGGCGGTTCAGGACCGCGTTTATGAGGAAGTGGGATTTCTCACCGGTCTGCAGCTGAGAGACGGAAAGGTACTGTTTCCCGGTCAGGCGCCCGCAGGGCTCTCGTACTGCAGTCACAAGGCAAGCCCGGACTATGAGGTGATGTGCGGGGAGCTGGTGTGGCAGCAGCCGAAAGAAGGGACAGCGCTTGAGATCCCGGAGGGGATCCGATGTGTGACGATGCGCATCGAGGGAGCGGGATATGAGCTGACAAGGACGCTCGAATCTGCGGAGCGATACAGGCCTGTATACAGGGATCAGACGCTGTCCCGGGAAGAGAATTTCAGGGCAGTCATGGAGCGGATCGCTTCTGTGGGCAGCCTGAACCGGGGCAAATTTGGTTTTGCCATATCAAACATTCTGGCAAGAAAATATCTGGGAAGGGAGTGTCCGCGGGACAGGGAACGGTTTCTGGATGATCTGGAGCTGATCCGCAGGCGTGTGGACTGCTCGGATTTCCTGCTCTGCGGCCTGCTCCGCTATATGCATCACTATGAGCTGGACGGGGAACTGGCGGAGCGGGTGCGGGAGGTCCTGCTGGATTACCGCTACTGGATGGATATGGAGGGGGCGGATGCCATGTGCTTCTGGAGCGAGAACCATGCGCTCATGTTCTATGCCTCTGCCATGGACGCGGGCAGCTTTTACCCGGAGGATTATTTCACGAGAGCCGGCATGAAGGGGCGGGAGCTCGCCCTCTTCGGGAAGCGGAAAGTGCTGGAATGGCTGGAGGATGTGGAAAACGGGGGATTTGAGGAGTTTTTGAGCACCGTGTACATGTGTGTCACCCTGGCGGCGCTGTTGAACGTGGTGGATTTCGCGGAAGCGGACATTTCGAGCAGGGCAAGGGCGCTGACAGACCGCCTGGTACAGGAACTGTGCCGGCAGACTTTCCGGGGCAGTGTCATCGCACCCATGGGACGGGTGTACAGGGAAGTGATCTATCCATTTGACCAGGGGGCGCAGTCCATCATCCATCTTCTGGATCCCAAAGCGCCGGATGTCTACGGGGAAGGGTGGCTGGCGTTTCTCGCGAACAGCACCTATCGTTTTCCGGACGGACTGACAGAGCTGATGGAGAAGGAGGTGGAGGGGACTTATGCCTCGGGAAATGCCCTGATCGCGCTGGAGAAAAACAGGGATTACTGTCTGACTTCCGTGCAGTCGCCGCGCGGGGATGCCTTCGAGCGGTGGCCGAATATCCGCGGGACAGCGGGAGGAGACAGGGCTTCCCACGCTTATACGCGCTCGTTGAATGAGTGTTTCCACGGCACTACGTATTTTCAGCCTGGGGTGTACGGATATCAGCAGCATATGTGGTATGGAGCGCTTTCACCGGAGGCGGTCGTATTTGTGAACCATCCGGGAACGTATGCGGAACACTCCGGCATGAGGCCGGGATATTGGTTTGGCAATGGGGTGATGCCGGCCCTGAAGCAGGTTCATGGCATGCTGGGGGCAGTGTATGACATTCCGGACGGCCATCCGATCCGGTTTACACATGTGTATTGTCCGGTCGGCAGGTTTGACGAGTATATAGCAGATCCCCACTGGCTGATCCTTAAGAAGGATCAGGGATATCTGGCGCTGTGGAGCAGCGGCAGGCTGCAGCCTTACAGCGATATGATCTTTGACTGTGAGTTCCGCGTGTATGAGAGCAGCGCTGCCTACCTGTGTGTCTGCAGAGGAGGACAGGACTATGGCAGTCTGGCGGATTTTGCGGAGGATGTCAGGAATCTGTGTCCGGTGTATGACAGCGTGCAGAAAAAGCTCTCCACGGGAAGCGATTTTGCGCTTGTGTACCGTGTCGGGGAGGACAGGACGCAGTTCGTGGATTAGGGACTGTTTAGAATGTTGAAGGATGGAGGAGAATATGGCCTTGACAAGAAAAAAGGAGATCGCGGCGATCAGTACGCCCCTGGTTTTTCCTGGATCAGATAACAGCGTGTGGCAGAGCCTTTCCGCCTTTTGCCATGAAGGCATGCATTATCTGACCGTAGCGGGTCCGGATGGCAGATGGATCAGCACGAGCAGGGATCTGCGGCGCTGGCAGGAGTTCAGATCGCTCTCGGAGGAGGATCTGCCGGCGCTTGAGCGTGCGAAAGGGGAACAGAAGTCACCGGGCTGCTCGACCGTATGGGATGAGGAGCTCGCCCTGTATGTGAAGTATGAGCTGAATGCCTCCGGGACACGGATCTGTCTGGCAGTCAGCAGGGATCAGCGGCACTGGCAGAACTTTGAGCGGGATCAGGCGACAGCGCCGGAACGGGGCGTTGTGTACGACGGAGATTATTACAGGGCGCTTCCTTTTGGGGAATATATCTGCCGGGAAACCCTGCCGGAAGGTGTTCCTGTATTTGACATACGGGATTATGGAGCCATAGCGGACGGGGCGACCCTGTGCACGGAGCCTTTTATGGCGGCCGCGGAGGCGGCGAGGGATGCGGGCGGCGGCATCGTGCTGGTCACAGGGGGACATTACTGTGTGGGGTCTGTCCGGGTCTATGACAACACGACATTGTGGATCGCCATGGATTCCGCGCTGTGTGCATCCAAAAACCTTTCCAATTATGACGATGCGCTCCTGACCTGCATGGGTGCCCGAAACGTGAGCATCCGGGGAGGCGGGAAGATCATCGGAAACGGTGAGTATTTTGCCTATCTGCCCCTGAAGCGGCCATTGCTTGAGCCGCTTGAAAAGACAAAGCTGCCGCCCAGGCTGTTTGATCCGATGGGGTATCCGGTGGATACGATCCGCTATGCGTACCGCTCCAGGATCCGCTATGCGGAGGATAAGTATGCGGAGGGGCTGCGCCCGATCGAGCGGCCTATGTACACGGTGTGGATCTGCGGCTGTGAGGAAGTGACGATCAGCAACATCATCATCGAGGGGGCGCTGGACTGGACGCTGGTACTGGACTGCAGCCGGAAGGTACAGGTCAGCGATCTGGTGATCAGCGGAAACCGCCATGTGGCCAATACGGACGGCATCGATATCATGGGGAGCAGTCAGGTGGAGATCGGACACTGCTTCATCTCCTGCGCGGATGACGGGATCTGTATCAAATCACCCAGAAGGCGGGAGCATGACGGGATCGGGATCAAGGGCTGCCAGGCGGAAATGAGAGGGACGAAGGACATCCGGATCAGGGACTGCACGGTCGTGTCCGTGATGAACGCCTTTAAGATAGGAACAGAGACGTATTTTGATATTGAGGATGTCAGGCTGGAACACTGCAGGTTTATGCTGCCGGATATTTTCCCGGGTACGGTGTCCGGGATCTCGATCGAATCCGCGGACGGAAGCCATGTGCGGAATATAGAGATCCGCGATGTCGAGATGGACCGGGTGTGCTGTCCGCTGTTCATCTGCCTGAATAAGAGAAACAAATATGGTTCCGGCGATGACAGGGAGCGCAGGACGCACGGTGCGATCGAGCATGTCACGATCGAGCGGATCGATGCGCAGGAGGTTGAAGTTCCGGGGATCATCACCGGTTTTCGGGACATGGGAGAAGACAGCATATCCGAAGGCAGGGTGAAGGATATCTACATTCGGGAATTGTGCGCGGTGTACCGGGACAACCAGGAAGAGCTGCACCCGGAGCAGACCGTGTATGAGAATGTGCGGGATTATCCGGAGAACAATGCCTTTGGGGATGTGCCCGCATATGGATTGTACATCCGCCACGGAGAGAATGTGACGGTCGAGGACTGCCATATCGTTCCCAGGAGCATGAATCAGAGGGAATGCATCGTGTGGGAGGATTGTCTTCAGGAAATTTGAATAAGGAGGTTTCATATGTTTGTATACAGCGAAGCGTGCGGCGTTACGGGTTGTGAACCGGGCGTCACCAGGAAAGTGATGGGGTATAACGATGCCATGATGATGTGCGAGATCACCTTTGAGACAGGGGCAAAGGGCAATGTGCACAAGCACCCGCATACACAGGTTACGTATATCGCGGAGGGAAAGTTTGCGTTTACGATCGGGGAGGAGACAGGCGAGGTCTCGAAAGGGGACTGTGTGCTGATACCGCCGGATACGCTCCACGGAACGGTGTGCCTGGAGGCGGGGAAGCTGGTGGATGTGTTCTCGCCGAAAAGGGAAGATTTTTTGAATTGAAATATGGAAAGGCATGGTTCATTTTATGAAAGAGTATATTTGCAATAAGATCGCGCCGAGGATCCGGGGAGACGGCGGATGGGTGGAATTTGTTTCTTATGAGGACGGACAGCTTGAGCTGGTCTTCAGGGGGGAGTGCTCGAAATGCATCATTCTGGACAGGTGCCTTGACTGGATCTGCCAGGAGGTAAAGCGGGACTTGGATGAGGACATCACCATTAAGCCCCTGCGCGTCAAGCCCTTTTTCTGGGATAACTAAGGGAGGAAGATTATGGCTTTTGTAGAAGTGGTCAGAAGAAGTATGAGACCGGAGGAGTGGACGGATCTGCGGTATGCGTGGATAAAGAGGAGCCTGGTCAGCAGACAGCATGAGATCACGGATCTCGAGATCAGGGATGCCGTGCAGACCGGGGAAAACGAATATGAGTTTTTGTCGGATTACCGCCCCCTGCGGAAGGGAGAGATGTATTTCACCCCGGACGGAACGGTTTTTATCAGAGGAACGGCGACGATCCCCGAGGATTTCCGGGGAGGACCGGTCTGGTTTACGCTCCACACGGCGGCGGAGATGATGGTAAAGATCAACGGCAGGTATGCCGGCGGCATAGACCCGAACAGGGACCGGATCCGGCTCGATCCATGGCTGGAGGAGGGAAAATGGACGTTTACGATCGAGATCGAAGGGTACAACCGTTCCAAGCCGGATGATGAGAGAAACCCGGATTCGATGCACTTAAGAGGATGCAGGCAGATCTTTGACGGGGCATATGTGGCGCTGATAAACGGGGATCTGCAGGATCTGTATTATGACCTGACCCTGCTGCTTGACATTGCGAAATCTCCTCATTTTGACGAGGATTACCGCCAATTCCTCAACAGGGAGCTGGATCAGGCTCTGAACAGGATCGACTTTGACACTTTTGAGGGGGCAGGGGAAGCCGTACAGTACATAGAGGAGCATATATACCAGAATCAGGATTTCCACTCGAGCGGCAATGTCGCGCTCGTCGGGCACTCCCATCTGGACATCGCCTATTACTGGAGACGGATCCATGTGGTACAGAAAAATGCCAGGACGATACTGATCCAGATGCGCCTGATGGACCAGTATCCGGAATTCAGATATGCGCACACCCAGCCATACACTTATGAGCTGCTGGAGAAATATTATCCGGAGCTGTTTGCGGAATTGAAGGAAAAAATAGAGAAGGGGCAGTTTGAGCCGGTGGGCGCTATGTATGTGGAGCCGGACTGCAATATACCGAATGCGGAGAGTCTGATCCGTCAGTGTCTGTACGGACAGCACTATTACAGGGAAGCTTTTGGCATCACAGTGGACAACGCCTGGCTGCCGGACGTGTTTGGGAACAGCTGGATCCTTCCGCAGATATTGAAGAAATCGGGCGTGGATTATTTTGTCTCCAACAAGATGTCCACCTGGAACGACACGAACCGGTTCCCGCACAACAATTTCCTGTGGAAAGGGATCGATGGAAGCCAGGTGTATGCCTGCGTGCCGCCGACCCACTTCATCACGTGGAATATGCCCAGCCAGATCCAGGAGAACTGGGATGCCTATCAGGACAAGGAGACAGGCGGCCAGACATTGTCCATGTTTGGCTATGGTGACGGCGGAAGCGGTGTCACAGAGGAGATGCTGGAGCTGATGAACCGGTTTGACAAGCTGAGCATCATGCCGGGGACGGAGCATATGCGGGCGGATGAATTTCTCCATCGCAATCTGAAAGATAACAAACAGCTGGAAACGTGGGACGGGGAGCTCTACCTGGAAATGCACAGGGGGACGTTCACGACCAAGTCCAACCTGAAAGCGGCCAACCGCCGTCTGGAGTTTAAACTGCGGAACGCGGAACTTCTGTGGACGCTGCGGATGCGGGAGGGAAGGGAATATCCCGGAGAAGAATTGAGAAAATGCTATAAAAAGCTTTTGCTGAATCAGTTTCATGACATTCTGCCGGGAAGCCATATCAACCCTGTCTATCAGGATGCGATGCGGGACTATGGAGAGCTGGAGATCCGCCTGGACGCGCTGTTGGACGAGGGCGGGGAGCGTTATTTCAACACGCTGAACCAGAGACGGGAGGAAACGGCCTTTATTCCGTGGGCGGAAGGTCCTGTGACGAGGAAGGGTGTCCGGGGTTATTATATAAATCCGGAGATGGATGCCCTTTCCGGCAAGACGCTCTGCTGGGACGGCGATACGGATACTTCGTGGTTCCGCATGGAAGGGCTGCGCGTGGAAACGCCGGTGTACAGGATCCGTTTTGGCGCGGACGGCTCTATAGAAAGCCTGTTCGACAAGCGGATGGACAGGGAGTGGACCGACGGAAACTTCAATAAGCTGCATCTGTATCAGGACACGCCGGGCATGTACGATGCGTGGGATATTCTGCCCAATTACAAGGATGTGGAGTACGCCTTTGCTGTGGAGGAAGGGCTTCACTTTACCTACGGGGACGGGCAGGTGGCGGAGTTCACAGCCCGCCTGAGGACGCCGAAGGAAAAGAGCGCATGGCAGATGATCATCCGTCTGTTCAAGGACTCCCCTGCGATCGAGGTGGAGCATATCGTGGACTGGGATGAGAAACACCGGATGGTGAAAGCGGAATTTGCCTGCAATGTTCTGTCCAGGGAGCTGGTGTGCGATACGAGCGCCGGCTATATCAAGCGGGAGAATCACAGGAATACGAGCTGGCAGAAAGCGCGGTTTGAAGTGTGTCATCACAAGTGGTGCGATTTTGCCGAGAAGAGCGGCGGCATCGCGATCATCAACGAGGGCAAGTACGGTCTGGGCGTGGAGGAGAAGGGCATGTCCCTGAGCCTGATCCGCTCGAATATCCGCCCTGATATCATGTCTGATATCGGTCATCATGATTTCTGCTATGTGATCCTGCCGCACAGAGGCGATGCAGTGGAAGCCGGGATCAACCGCAAGGCGTATTCCTATAATGTTCCGCTGGTGAGGACTGCCGTCGAAAGCCCGGATCTTGATTTCGGGCCGCTGTATCTGCAGGCGGCAAAGCTGTCCGAGAACGGGAAATACGTGGTGTTCCGTCTGAGTGAACAGGACGGGCAAAGAGGCACTGTGAAACTGCCGCTGAAAGGATATCTGATGAATATGCTGGAGGATGTGGAAGGGGAGGAAATGGTGGATCGCATCGCCTACAAACCCTTTGAGATCCTGACGGTCGGAGTCCCGGTGGAGGAGTATCTGAGACGATAGGAAATGCAAAAGTATCATAAAACCGGGCAATGGAATACATCTTCCATGCCCGGTTTCAGGTGTTTATGCGCTTTGCCCGCTGAGGCGCTGTTTGATCTGTTCGGATTCCACGGAGAGGGCATATACCTGCCTGGCAACGCGCTGGATCTCGGAGACCTGATCCTGCATCGAGTGCGCTATGTTCTGCGTGACATCAGCCGTATTCTGGGAGACGTCCTGGATGCGGTCGGCGGCTTCCACCATGGCGCGGTCGAGCTGCTGCATCTCCGATACGAGGAGCTCCATCTCGCCGACGGATTCCTTCGTGATCTGTGCCAGGGACTGGAAGTTTCCGAAGGATTCCTCCACGAAGCGCACCATCTCGGTCTGATTCTGGATATCCTGCCGGATCTCTTCGATATTCTGAACGGTGCTGACAATGTCGCCGCAGAGTTCTTTGATGATCTCCTCGATATTCTTTGTGGCAGTCTGGGAGTCGGCGGCGAGCTTGCCGATCGATTCCGCGACGACCATGAAACCTCTGCCAGCGTCTCCTGCGCGCGCGGCTTCTATGGAGGCATTCAGGGACAGAAGCTCCGTCTCCTCCGAGATCTCGTTGATCGTAGTGATGATACCTGATATGCGCCGGGAGTGCGCGTCGAGTTTCATAATATTGGAGTAGGATTCCTCCATTTTCCGCTCTGTGACAGAGTTGCTGCTTTTCAGTCCCGAGACGCTCTGGACACCCTGCTGCCCGGATCGCATCGTGTCCTCGGCATTGTTCAGGAGCACGGTGCTCTTTTCCTGCAGTTCCCGGAATTTCTCCTCGAGGTCTGCTGCGCGGTCCACCACATTTCTGGCGTCCTCTGTCTGATCCTGGGTACCCTGGGCGATCCGCTCGACGGACTGGTGTGTCTCATCGATGTCCCCTGCGATACCGTTGAGCCTGCCGGAGCCCTCCATGACTTTGGTGGTAAATTCCGTCACCGTGACCAGGATACCTGCCATTTTCTCTGTCAGCTTGTTAAAGCTGCGGGACAGGATCCCGAGTTCATTGGGGATCGTCTCGTCAGCCCGGTTCTGGAAATCGCCGTCCGCCGCATCGCCGATCAGTTTGGCGACCGATACCACCGGGTTTACGAGCCTGCGCGCCACGATGACGATGATCAGGACTGCGAGTATGATCGCGGCGATGACGATGACGACAGAGATGACAGCCGTGCGGTACACGGAGGACATTGCCGCTGATTTCTCCCGGAGCGTGATGACAGACCAGGAGTCAGAATCGCCTTTTAGCGGAATCGGGGCATAGCTCACGTAGTAGGTATTTCCGTCCTCACTGATCCTGGAGCTCCCGCTGTGGCCGGACATCGCGTCCGCGATCACCTGCTTGTAGGCGTCCGAGATGGAGAATTCTTCCTCCCGGGTCATGATATTGCCGTCCGCGTCGGTCACGGCCTGGCTGCCTGTTTCGGATACGGTTCTTTTCAGCGTCCTGTAATTGTACTGCTCCTCGATCTGTGTGTTGTCAGGGTGCGCCACGACCACGCCCTCGCCGTCTATGACAAATGAGATCTCACCGTTTTCAGGGTCAGAGAATTTTTCCATGATCTCCTGCAGATAGTCGAGTTTGAGATCCACGGCAAAAATACCGATGATGCTGTCGGCGTCATACATGGGAAAGAAGATCGACGCGCAGGGCATGCCGGTGTTGACGGAAAAATAGGATTTTGAGATAAACGCCTTCTGGTCATTCATGACCTGTGTGAACCACCAGCGCGTGGAACGGTCTGCCAGCTCGCCCGACGAGCGCCCGGTCTGCATGCCGTCCGTTCCCTGTATGTACAGCAGTTCCAGATAGGTGTTGCGCGCGACACAGTCCGCGAGGATCGGTGTCTGTGTGTCTGTGCGCATCGTCAGGATACTCGGGTTGACGGCGAGTCCTTCCGTCACGGAGTAGGCACCGTCGAGAAAGGTGCCGATCTCGCCCGCCATCAGTTCCGTCTGTCCCTGCTCATTCTCGTAGATGTCCTGCTCATACGAGCGGATGAACATGGCTGTCATCACAGACACAAGGGATGCTGCCAGGACACAGACGATCAGCAGCACGGGGACAAGAAGCTGTCGGAATATACTTCCCTGTTTCATAGTACGCCTCCAATCTTTGGTTGTTTGCGGAGTTGATCCGGATGTACGCGGCCACATGAGGGGTTTAGCCGCTTTACGGCATGCGGTCAGCGTTCAATATATACATTTATTGTATCACAGGAGGCGGGGGTTGTTAATGATTATTTTATATTTTTGTTTATGGTGATATATCATCGAGGGCATATATCTTTCGGGAATGGAGAGAAGGCTGAGAGTAATTTATGTATGCGTTTTGGATAATAGGAGAGGATTGGTTTGCCTATTTATCTCCATAGTGGCCTCGGCAGTGGGCGATGTAGAGCCGCCCGTTCTCCACATGATAAACGAGGCGGTCTTTTTCGTTGATGCGACGGCTGTATTCGCCCTGCAGGTCGCCGGAGAGGGGTTCTGGCTTCCCGATTCCTTTCATACAGCCGTTTCGCTCGATATCCTGGATAAGCTGGTTGATCCGCTTTAGTGTTTTTTTATCCTGTGTTTGCCAGTAGAGGTAATCTTTCCAGGCATCGTCCGACCATATTTTTTCACTCATCGTTCACCTCGATCAGTTCATGGGCGGTGCCTTTTCCAGCTCTCAGCTCCTGGATGGATTTCTTCACATAGGCCATGTTTGTCTCAGAGAAGAATGGGTCAGTAGTCTGGGTGATTTCAAACGGGATGCGGTTTTCGCGTAAAACTGCTTTTACAAAAAGATTAATTGCGGTAGAAGTATTGAGACCTACATTGGAGCAGAAGGTGTCAAAGCTGGCCTTGTCTTTTTCGTCTACCCGTGCGGTTATGGTTGCCAGTGCCATGGATATCTCTCCTTTCGTATTAAGTTGTGATTATTATAGCACTATTGTGTGCTGAAAGCAAGCGCAGGTATGACATATCAGCTATAACACTTAAAAATTTAATCATACTGTCTCTGTTTTTTACATTCCTGGTTCATTCGTGCCATTTACATATTCTGGTCTGCTTTCAATTTTCTCACTTCGTCAACTGGAAGGCCAACAAATTCCGCAATTTTTTTAAGCGTTATTGTTCCATCTTCCAGCATTTCTTGCAACATTTGTCTGGTTTGCAAAATTCATGGGCGGTGCCTTTCACGGATGCCAGCTCCTGGACAGATTTCTTCACATAGGCCATGTTTGTCTCAGAGAAGAAAGAAGCGGGCGCGGAATGCATCGGGATTTTCGCTGGTGCATTTTTGGGAGCCATCGGAGCCGGAATATGATCATCATGGAAGGGGGGATTGTTATTGGCTTGACGGGATGGAAGTTTTGGATTATATTTTTAAATAGATGTTACAATTCGTTGTGGTTGGATATCGGTCTATCGTGTAGAAAATTATATAAATTCGGTAATTATCGAATTGGAAAAAGAGATCATTGATAGACGACATGGAAAGAAAGAGGAATTGTGTATGTCTTTCCTGGGAGGTGTGAGGATGAACAATGCGCAAGGATGGCATGAGCAGCGGGATGCTTCTGGAAGGCGTAAAGTGCAGATACTGATATGTCTGCTGCTGGCGCTGGGATTTGTGTGCGGTATCTGCTTTTACCAAAATACAGGAGCTGCAGATGAACAATGGGAAGGAGAAATATCTCCCAATGATAGGACAGACATTATGGATCATATGCTGCTGACAGGCGAGTATGCAAAACCAGAGGAGAATGAGTTCTTTCGGCAGTTTTATGAAAAGACCGGCATTGCCGCAGGGAAAGAGGACAGCAGTACGGCGGTTGCACAGGAAGGGCTTGAGCCTGCGATGCCCAGTGCGGCAGATGAAGGCGTCATTAATACGGATGCGGTGAGGATGCGGTGTGCGGCAGATCCGGACGCGAACGCCATGGCTGTGTTAAATGAAGGCTGTGTGGTCAGGATACTTGCAGAGGAGAATGGTTTTTACCAGATAGCGATCACGATGCAGGACAGGGATGTGGATGTGACGGGGTATGTGCAAAAAGAGTCTGTGCGTCTGTATAAGTAATGGATACAGTATGATCTGCGTAAAAGATAATATAACAGGAGGCGGCTTATGTATACATATGGATATTTGTTTTACATACCAGTCAATCTGGTGTTTATACTGATTTTGGGGATCAAAGGAATCCTTCAAAAAAGAGAAAAGGGATATTATTTCTTTGTGTTCATTTTGGGGATCTACCTGAATTTCCTGATCGACAAGGCATTTTTCCCGATCTTTACGGATGGCGCTGTGTATTATACGTCGTTTGCGGATCATGTGAATCTGGATGTGACCAGCCTGTTTGGCTATACGCCTTATCAGATCATCGGTAATCTGGCGTTGACATTTCCGATGGGGATCCTTCTGGCAGTTGTCATGGATTGCAGAAACAGTGTCAGGATAGGCTGTTCGGTACTGTTTTCTGTATTGATCGAGTTTGTGCAGTTACTGATGATCATTTCGCTTCATTTGACCGATGTCTGTTTTGATGTGAATGATATTCTGTTGAATACTGCAGGGTGCCTGTGCGGAAATGCCGTATTTTATATATTCTGCAGGATGGATGCCTGTTTGCAGGGGCAAGGATGCAGTGATTCAGTGGCTGGATATTTTCATCAGGTGTGGAGGAAGTGTGCGGGCGTCAGTTTAACAAAACCTTACTGATTTTCAGATAAGATTGTACGCAGTGATGGCCAGGAAAGGGCTGTTAACGTGCGGCTTATTTAGCGTGCGGGTATTGTGTGATTAATAATGAAACGCCTGCAATCAGGAGGAAAGGGCTATGATGCGGATTCTGGTAGTCGAGGACGACCGCCTTTTAAATGATACTTTATGCTACAACCTGACCGCCGCGGGATACACAGTGGATGCCGCGCTGTCAGCGCGGGCGGCGGGGGCGTTTCTGGAGAAGCGGGATTATGATTTGATCGTGCTTGACGTGAACCTGCCTGACGGGAGCGGTTTTGATCTCTGTAGGGAGATCAGGGAGTGCCGGCCGGATACCGCCGTGATCTTTCTGACTGCGAATGACATGGAGAGCGATATGCTCAGGGGGTATGAGCTGGGGGCGGACGATTATGTGACAAAGCCGTTTCATATGAGTGTCTTTCAGAAGAAACTGGCGGCGCTGCTGAACCGGATCGTCAGACAGACCGGCGGGGACTGTTACGATGACGGTATCTTGTCTGTCAATTTCTCCGGGATGACCGCGGAACTTGCAGGGGAGCCGTTGGCGCTCACGCCGCTGGAATACCGCCTCCTGAAGATCTGGACGAAGAATCCGCAGGTAGTCCTGACACGTCAGATCCTGCTTGAAAAGCTGTGGGATATCGATGAGAATTTTGTCGACGAACATGCCCTGACCGCCGCGGTGAGCAGGGTGCGCAATAAGATCGAGGCAGGCGGGCAGCAGTATATCAGGACTGTCTACGGCATGGGTTATATGTGGATCGGAGGGAGTCAGAAATGAGTGCACAAAAGCTTTCTGTCAACAGGGCGTGCGCTGTCCTTGGCGCAGCCCTGTTGTGCGCGATGGGCGGCATGACCGCCGTTTTGTATATTCTGACACAGAATGGAACTGCAGTGCTGTACCTGTTGATATTCTGTGCCTTTGTCATGGGCAGTGTCGCCTGTTTTGTCGGCCTGCTCCGGAGGAAGCTGACCTTGTTTTCGGATCTGCTCTGCCAGACTCTCGATGACATGATGGCAGGAGAGAGCGAGCCGGTGCAGCCGTATGAGGAGGAGAGCCTGTTTTATAAGATCCAGTACCGCATGGCGCGCCTGTACGAGGTGATGAGCGAGAACCGCCGCAGGATCGCGAGGGAGCGGGCAGAACTGCAGGAGCTGGTCTCTGACATTTCCCATCAGGTGAAGACGCCGATCGCGAATCTGAAAATGATAAACAGCACCCTTCTGGAGCAGGAGGTTCCGGAGCAGAAGCAGCGGGAATTTCTGTCTGCCCAGGCAGGCCAGCTCGACAAGCTGGATTTTCTCATGCAGGCGATGATCAAAACCTCGCGTCTGGAGACGGGCGTCATTTCTCTTGAGAAGAAGATCCAGCCGGTCTATGACACGCTCGCCATCGCATTGGGCGGTATCCTGCTGAATGCCGAGCAAAAGCACATTGATGTCCAGGTCAGCTGTCCGGAGCATCTGGCGGTATCCCATGACAGGAAGTGGACGGGGGAGGCGCTTTTTAACATTCTGGACAACGCTGTGAAGTACACGCCGGATGGCGGGCGGATCCGGGTCGGGACCGAGTGCATGGAAGTGTATCTGAAGATCAGCATTTCCGACACGGGCAAGGGGATCGCGGAGGTTCATCACGGGACGGTATTTAAGCGGTTTTACCGGGAGGACGATGTCCATGAGGTGGAGGGCATCGGCATCGGGCTGTATCTCGCCCGCGAGATCATCACCCTGCAGGGCGGATATATCAGGCTGGAATCTGCGCCGGGAGAGGGCTCCTGTTTTTCTGTTTTTCTTCCAAGAGAGTAATTTGTATGGTTCTTTGTGACATTTCTGTGAGGTTTGGCTGTTATCATCATATCATCAAATCAAAAAGGATGGTGTTTTTCATGAGTATTTTGCAGACAACGGATCTCAGAAAATATTACGGTGCGGAGCCGAATGTCACGAAGGCGCTGGACGGCGTGACGCTCTCCGTCGAGGAAGGGGAATTCGTCGCGATCGTCGGAACTTCCGGCAGCGGCAAGTCCACGCTGCTGAACATGATGGGCGGTCTTGACGTGCCGACTTCCGGCAGCGTCAGGGTAAAGGGCAGGGAGCTGGCGAAGCTGGGCGAAGAGCAGCTTACCATTTTCCGCAGGCGCAGCATCGGCTTTGTCTTTCAGAATTATAATCTTGTCCCTGTGCTGAATGTCTACGAGAATATCGTCCTGCCCATAGAGCTGGACGGCGGTACGGCGGACCGGCAGTTCATGGACGAGGTCGTGCGCATGCTGGCACTGGAGGATAAGCTGTACAGTATGCCGAATAATCTGTCCGGCGGACAGCAGCAGCGCGTCGCCATCGCCCGCGCGCTCGTGTCGAAGCCTGCGATTGTGCTGGCCGATGAGCCAACGGGCAATCTGGACAGCCGCACGAGCGGCGATGTGCTGGGGCTTCTGAAAGCCACCAGCAGCCAGTTTCACCAGACGTTGGTGATGATCACCCACAACAACGAGATCGCGCAGCTTGCCGACCGGATTGTCCGCATTGAGGACGGCAGGATCTTTGATCAGGGGGTGAGGGCATGAACGATATTCTCTTTGGAAATGACAATGCGAAGACGATCAGAAACCTCTCAAAAAAATATTTCAGGAAAAACAGGGGGCGCAATCTCGCGGCAGTTCTGGCGATCGCGCTGACGGCGTTTTTGTTTACGTCGGTGATCTCTCTCGCTTTTCATATGGTCTCGTCCCTGCAGCTTTCCATGTATATGCAGAAGGGAAGCAAGGCGGATGGTACGCTCGGCTATATGACCGAGGAGCAGTACAGGCAGCTTGCCGGCAGCGATTTTGTCGAACAGGCGGGGCACAGGAGGGTGCTTAACTTTGCCAGCAATGCCGTCGGCCATTCCGTTGAGATCGATTATGCGGACAGCGTGCAGCAGGAACTGACATTCTGCGTGCCAAGCCACGGGACTGCGCCCTGGAAGGCGAATGAGATCACCACCACGGATCTGGCGCTGAAGGCTTTGGGAGTGGAGCCCGCGATCGGTGCGCCGGTTCCCGTGGAATTTGAGGTGCGTGGGCAGACATATCATTATGATATGGTGCTTTCCGGCTGGTGGGAGGCAAACAATGACACGGTCAGCCTGATGATCGTGTCGGAGCAGTTTGTGGCGGAGAATCCTGGCCTGTTCCAGAACACATGGGCGGCGGACCGCGAGATGGCAGGTCTTACGTTTTCGGAGGTGGTGCTGAGAGACAAGGTGGATATCAGAGGCCAGTTAGAAGCGTTTGCGCGCTCAGTCGGCGGCGATCCCGGCAATATCAACGCGGACAATTTTATCCTCGTCAGTGAGAACCAGATGGCGCAGGGCATGACAACGATGGACAGCATACTGTTCGCGGCGGCGTCTGTGATGATGTTCGTGGTGTGCGGTTATCTGCTGATCTATAATATATTTGATATCTCCGTCATGCAGGAGGTGCGGCAGTATGGACTGCTGCGGACGATCGGAGCCTCCCCGCGGCAGATCAAAAAGCTCGTAAAGCGACAGGCGTTCTGGCTCACCCTGATCGGACTGCCCATCGGTCTGGCAGGCGGCTTCGCTGCCGGGTGTCTGGCGCTTCCGGTGGCGATGAACCTTTTCAGCGCCGAGCACAGATCGGCGGCATCGGCGGCACAGGTCTCGACTTCACCGCTGATCTTTGTCATCGCTTCGTTGTTTACGATCGTGACAGTGTATATCAGCACGCGCAAGCCCGCGAAAAAGGCGGCAAAAGTATCACCGCTGGAGGCTGTGCGGTACACGGAACAGGAAGCGTGCAGAAAACAGTCGGCAAACCGCACACAGGGAGCAAAGCTGTCCCGCATGGCTTTTTCCAACTTCGGGCGCAACAGACGGCGCGCTGCATTGATCATGGCCTCCATGCTGCTGTGCCTTGTCCTGGTCAACACAGTGGGGATCATCGTGCAGAGCATGGACGAGGAAAAATTTCTCAGCGCCAGCTCAAAGACGGATTACACGGTCTACAACTCGGCGCTGGCCAATGTCATGAAGGGGGTCAGGCATCACGCCGATGCACTGCCGGCATCGGCTGTCGATCTCATCAGCCGGCAGCCGGGCGTGGAGAACGGGAGAAGCCTTTACAGAAACACCCTCGACGATGACGGGGTGGCGGTAGATTACGGCTTTGAAGACCTTGTTTTTGAAGAGGGATCATGGGAGAATGAGGACGGCAGGAACTACAGGATTTATGACAGGTATCTGTTGTTTCCTGCACTTGATGCGGAGAACCTTCATATGCCCGCAGGCAGGGGAACCTGCCTGATTGGAAATATATATGGGGCTTCCTGGCAGTTTATCGAAGATATGACGATCTTTGACGGCGAGAAGGATACGGCAGTGCTGCGGCAGAAGATGGCGACGGGAGACTATGTGATCCTTGGCTGTGATACGGACAGGGTGACCGGAAAGCCGGCAGAGACACCTTTGACCAGACAGCTTGGGACAGGGGATCGCGTTTCCTTCTATAAAAATGGGGAACTGTTTCGGACCTGTACGATCCTCGCACGGGCAAATGTCGTGGGCACGGAAAGGGAGATCCTCACAGCCAACACGACAGAGATGAATATCGGCGGCGATGCGCCGCGCCTGTACATGACCGAAGGGATGTTCGGGCAACTCTGCGATGATCCCACCCTGCTCAGCTACGGATTTGATGCGGCTCCGGGGCAGGAAGCGCAGATGGACGTATTTTTGAACGATCTTGCAGAGCAGGATCCCTCAGTCGCCTACACTTCCACAAAACTGATGAAAGAGCAGATGGCGTCGATCCGGAATGTCGTGCTGCTGGTGGGCGGCATGATCGCGGCGATCATGGCATTTGCGGGTCTGATCAATTTCACCAATATGATGGTCACCAGCATTATCACCCGCCGTCTCGAATTTGCCACGATGCAGAGCATCGGCATGACGGGCAGGCAGCTCCGCCGCCTGATGGTCTATGAGGGGCTGTACTATGCCGCAGGAGCAGATCTGATCGGCGGTGCGGCTGCGGCGGCCTTTGCGCTGACAGTGCTGAGAAATGCCTTGAATTCACCGTCTATGTGGTTCTTCTCCCTGCGCTTTACGTTGATGCCGGCGCTGGCTGTGGCGGCGGTCTACCTGCTCCTGGCATCGGTGATCCCTGTGGCTGCACTGCATTGCTGTAATAAGGGGACGGTGGTCGAGCGGCTGAGAATTTAGGTAAATCGCAGATCATCTTAGCGAAAAGATTGAAGGAAATATCTGCAGAGAGACCGTATCAGGAGACAGGGAATGTTCAGGGGCTCAAAGAACGACAAGACAGCTGTTGGAAAGTAAATTTTACTGATTAGAAAGCTGTAAAGAGACAGATCACAGCATAGTACTGAACATAAAAAATTTCGCAGAATTGTATGATCTGCGAAATCAGGTTAAAATTCGTTAAAAAATTGATTTTTTTCATTTCTATTACTTTATATCGACAATAGTTTAACATGTTTTAACCCAAATGACAATTGTTTTTTAAAAAATGATGGTCAAAATAGGTTAGAAAGATATGGAAACCGATATTTTACGCTGAAAAGCAGCGAAAATATCGGTTTTTTTTCATGGTCGGATTTGTGGTCAAAAACTTGTGATAAGTGGTCAAAATATTCATAACGACAGGATGTATATGTGTTTTTGTGGTCAGATTTATGGTCAGGTCGCGCAGACATCCTTTTATTAGTGGAAGTTCAAGCCATTTCGCAGATCATACAAATCTGCGAAAAATGTATGGTCAGATTACATATATTATATCAGAAATTTAATCTGTTTTTGTGGTATTTGCACAAAAGCAGGTTGCGAATATTCGGTAGAGGTGCAGGGGAAAGAAGGAATGCCTAAAAAAGGAACAGGGGCAGGGCTGTTGTCCAACGATGCAAAGCTGTCAAACGATGTTATGTCGTCTAATGAAATCATGCCGTTTCACAGCGACATGCCGTCCAAAGATGACATGTCGTCTTTAGACGGCAGGAAAATATGTAAGTCCATACATCAGTACAGCAAAGGTAAGATCACCAGTGAGAATATGGATGTACTCATGGAAATAGGACATGGGTGCATGGTGACAAAGAACTATATCTATCAGAGATATGGCGGCATTAAGAGCCTCGGGAAACTGTATTCCGGATATGCGATCGATGCAGAAGTAAAGGCAGCCGGATTCCGGGAAAAGATAAAACTTCCAAGCGTGTATTTTACAGCATCTGTGAACAGGGCATTAGGAGACATCAAGATCATGTGGGCACAGGTCAGGAACGGAATCAATGAAGCCGCTAACAAAAATGAGCGGTTTTCGCCGGAGGACAGGCATTATATCCGTTTTGTGCTTAAGGTAAACGGCTGCTTTGAGAATATACTGAATGGAAAAACGGTATCCCTGCCAAAAGAGATACAGCCCAGATATGAAAGCATTATCAAGGAGCTTGGCGATGAGAAGGAACAGCGTGTCAGAACCCTGAACAGATACATCTGCAGACAGACCAGAAAAAGACTGCACAGGCAGCATACGGACAATGAGACATATTTCACCATAAAAAAACAGGGATACAGATACGGAGCGTCCGATGGGGAACATGGCATATTCCTTGCCACAAAAGTAAACAGACAGAGAATGTTCATACCGCTGACCGACACAAACGCATATGACAGGATGCTCGACATAAAACTGAATCCGCAAAAAAGAACGATAGAGATCATCATACCGCTCTTTGTAAATACAAAACAACATGAAGACTACACAAATGAGATCGGCATCTCGCTCGGCCTGTGGGATATGATCACCACAAGCACGGGAAATGTATATGGCAGTGAGTTTGGAAAAATGCAGCAGGAGATCTCTCAATTTATATTGAAAGAGAATTACCAGAATGGAAGGGAGAACATATCTGGAACACATAGGTATCTGGTGTACAAGGCGAAAATGGATGCGGCACTCAAAAACTATGTGAACAGGGAGATCAACAGAATGCTGATACAGGAAAAACCCAGAGTGATCTATATGGCAAAGCTGCCGCGCAATCCGGGTATGCATACTGCCGGACATCGTGATGATCAGCAGTTTACAAAAGGCACAGGCGATACGCACTTTCTTAAAATATGGAAGAAAGGATTTGTGACAGAAAGAATACAGTGGAAATGTCAGGAAAATGACATTCACATTGTAGAAGTGATCGGAAAAGGAATCGGTACAGAATGCAGCATGTGCGGGCAAAAAGGATATGTAAAAGGCAAAGATTTCCGATGCCATGTCTGCGGATTTGAAGAAAATAAAAAAATAAACGGCGCAAAAAATGCCCTGAACAGGGGAAAAACAGGAAAACAGCTAAATGAACAATTTCCGCAGGAAAAAGATGTGGAAATAGATAAAGAAGTTACAGAATAATAAGCGGTCAAACGATACGTCTGGAAGATGAACCGATTTGGAAGTTCGGTTTTACTGCGATGGCTTTGCGCAAGCGAAGACATGCGGCTCTGGTTACAGAGACGATGCGGCTCTGGTTACAGAGACGATGCGGCTCTGGTTACAGAGACGATGCGGACTGTGGCAGACGATATCTTGATATAAAATCAAAAGGGCGTTGGGGATATATAAAAACAGGTACGCCTGTGTCCTGTGAACTCAGATCCGGGATTGCCGGAATGAGAGTAGCAGGGTACGAAGCTGAGCCAAATGGTTTGGCACCGTCCAGGAACTGTCAGAACAGTTCTTTATAGACGGCTGTGATACCCTATGAATCCACTGCATAGCGCATGGCATCTAAATGCCGTGGCGTTTGAAGGCCAAGGCATTCAGATGTCATGCGCCAAATTGTAGGAGGGAATTTGTGCGGGATTTTAAATTGTTCAGGACATAAATGATAAAACTAGGTTACGGGCAAAGAGGGTAACTTCTATGAGAAAAGCGCAGAAGCAGGAAATACTGAATCTTATAGACAGTATGCACCAGATTCATGAAGAGATAAAGAAAGCATTGGAACAGAATAACTTGATGCTGGCGCAGGATATGATCAGCGGAATTCAGGAGTCTGCCATATCACTTGGAGAAACAATTGAAAAGAGTGAAGGGGAAGGGCATAGGACAGTTTCTTACATAGAAGCGTATTGTGAACTTTTATTTTTGGTGTTTGAAGATATCAATAAAAATGATTTGCATGTCAATAAAACGCATAAGGCCTTGCGAAAGCAACTCATAAAGATAGAAAACAGTGTGAAAAATGATATTATTGTCAGAAAGGAAGTTGTGTTTTTTCCTTATAAGGCATCTATGTGGGATAGTCTGGAGAGCATCTACCTTGCGGCTAGGGAGGATCCGGATTGTGATGTGTATTGCGTTCCAATTCCGTATTACACTTTGAATCCGGATCGCAGTTTTGGGAAGATGCATTATGAAGGCAATGTATGCCCTGATGGGACGCCGATGGAATATCCAGAGGATATCGAGATCACGGATTGGCAGGAATACAATTTTGAGGAGCGAAAGCCAGATGTAATTTATATCCACAATCCTTATGACAACTGCAATCTCGTGACAAGTGTGCATCCGCGGTATTATTCCATTAATTTAAAAAAAAATACGGATTGTCTTGTTTATGTTCCGTATTACAGCACATCAGGTGGGATGAGTGGAGCGCAGAGCTGTTGTCCTGCTTATATTTATGCAGATTATATTGTGATTCAATCGCCGCAGTTTCGGAAATTTTTTGATAAAAATATCCCAGATGAAAAGTTTTTACCGTTTGGTTCGCCTAAAGTTGACAGGGTGATCAGAAAATGTCAGAATCCGCCTGAGCCACCAGCGGAATGGAAAGAAAAGATGGCAGGCAGGAGAGTCTATTTTTATAATACAAGCATTTCAGGAATGCTTACTGACACAGATAATTTTTTGAAGAAAATGAATTATGTGTTTGAGTGTTTTGAAGAACGGGAAGATGTCTGCCTTTTGTGGAGACCACACCCTTTGCTGGAATCGACATTTGACTCCATGCGGCCAGAGTATCGCCAAACATATGATACATTGAAGAAAAATTTTTGTGAGAACAGTATAGGTATTTATGATACAACGCCGGATATCGAGAATTCGATTGCACTGTCAAATGCATATATAGGTGATGCGGGGACAAGTGTCACGTCGCTGTTTGGGGTGGTGGGGAAGCCGATGTTTATTCTGGATAATAGGATTCACAGTGAGCCCGACGAAGATAGCTGGCGGAAAACGATCAATATGCAGTTCGATTGTTTGGAACAAAACCGATTTGTTATTACACAGAACAACCAACTGTATGTATCCGAGGGGGAAATGTATGATTATCACTATTTTTGCGATCTTTCGGATAGTAAAAGAAAGGAATATAGTACCATATGTGAGATAAATGGGAAAAAATATGCTTGTCCTGCTAATACGCAGGAGATTCTTCTGATCGGAAAGGAGGGCGTTGAAAGAAGGATAAGTCTAAAGAAAGAAGTGCTTATGGGACGAGCATTTATTGAAGCACGGAAATATGACAGATTTTTAATTTTGCTGCCGCTTTATTATCCGGCTATCGTACGATACGATACAGAGACGGAAGAGTGCAGGTATTTTACAGATTATATAGATGTGTTAGTTACAGATAAAGAAGGACAGAAAGTCTCCGGCGCATCACTGGTCCATAGGGGGACTTTATATGTTGCCTCCCATACAGAGAACATAGTCTATACATTGAATTTAGAGACCGGGAAAGCGCAGCTTGTCACAATTCAAGCAAAAAGTGGAACCTGTTACAATATGATGGCAGAATATCTGGACTATATCTGGATGCTGCCTTGCAAAGGCAGAACGGTTGTGAGATGGAACCCACAGACGGGAGACGTAAAGGAATATACTGGATTTCCAAAGGAATTTACCTGCGTAAATCCCAGATTGAATCAGGAGTGTGAAGAATATCCCTTTAGCTCGATGGCATTCCATGAGGATGATTTGTACCTTACGCCGCGGTGGGCCAATATGTACCTTCGTCTTAATATCCGTACGGGACAGTTTACGGGATGGAAACCGCCGTTTGAGGAACGACAGCAGGAGAACTGTATGTTACGGAATAAAGCATATTTCCTATGGAACCAGCTTGTGGACGAAAGGGGATGGATTAAGATCTATTCAAATGTCAATAAAAAGTTGTATCACATCAACCTGAAAACAAATGAATGTGAAGAGATTGAAATCAAGTTTGATCCGAAAGAGCTGGAAAAACAGGAACAGGGATTTGGTGAGTATTCGGGGACATTGAAGTATGCGTGTAAGGAGAGTGTTTTTAATTCTCTTGGCAGATTTATTGAGGGGACGACAGCAGGAAATCCCTTTGACAAGGAAAAACAGCTTGCAGTCTATCGGGAACTGATGGCGAATGGTGATGGGAGCTGTGGCAGAAAAATATATGAATATATCAAATCACAGGATTAAAGGCGGAGCAGTATGGTTAAAGTAATTACTTACGGAACTTTTGATCTGTTTCACGAGGGGCATTATAAACTGTTACAGCGAGCGAAGCAGCTGGGGAATTATCTGATCGTCGGTGTCACATCGGAAGAGTATGACCAGACGAGGGGGAAACTGAACGTAATGGATTCTCTGTTGACCAGAATAGAGAATGTCAAAAAGACCGGTTTTGCCGATGAAATTATCGTGGAAGAATCAGAGGGACAGAAGTTTCAGGATATCAAGAAATACAATATAGATATTTTCACGGTGGGATCCGATTGGATAGGCACATTTGATTACCTGAAAGATTATTGTAAAGTTGTATATCTGGATAGAATAAAAAACATATCTAGTACGATGTTAAGAACAAAAGAGATCCCGATTCAGCGAATCGGGATCATCGGTACAGGTCGGATTGCGAATCGGTTTATGCCGGAAGCAGCACTCGTCAGCGGTGTCAATGCACAGTGTGTATATAACCCACATATTGACAGCGCCAGGGTATTTTCCCATAAGTGGGGAATTGATGCCTGTGAGGATATAGAGGAATTTTATAAGGCATCGGATATTATTTATATAGCATCACCTCATGGGACGCATTATGAGTATATCAGACAGTCATTGGAACATGGTAAACATGTATTATGTGAAAAGCCAATGTGCCTCAAACAGGAACAGGCAGTAGAATTGTTTACCCTTGCAAAAGAGAAAAAACGTATCTTATTTGAAGGAATTAAAACTGCGTATTGTCCTGGCTTTGCAAAGCTTCTCGGCATAGCCTGCAGTGGGGTAATAGGGAGCATTAGAGGGGTGGAAGCATGCTTTACAAAACTTGAAAAAGAAAGCAGCAGAGAACTAAAAGACATTAAATATGGTGGAAGCTTTACGGAGCTTGGAAGTTATTGCCTGCTTCCTATATTGAAATTGTTTGGACATGATTATGAGGAAATCCGGTTTGAATCCATTCATTCGGAAAATGGCATTGATCTTTATACCAGAGTGTATATACGATATCATAATGGTTTGGCTACAGCTACTTGTGGTTTGGGTGTAAAGTCAGAAGGAAAACTTTTAATATCCGGAACAGAGGGATATATTGTGGTGGAAGCGCCTTGGTGGAAGACAAGCTATTTTGAAGTTCATCATGAAAATCCAAATGAGGTAGAGCGATTTTCTGAACGGTTTCTGGGAGATGGTCTGCGTTACGAAATATGTGATCTGCTTTCTCGGATTAACGGAGACACGAGGAAAGATTTTAAACTTACAAGAAGGGATTCCGAGGTAATGGCGGGAATCATGGAACAGTTTTTGAACAAAAGAATGTGACGACGTGGGAATATGAAAACAGCAATTATCGGAGGAATTTTTGCTTGAATTATATGAAAATACGTGCAATGTCACACATAACCTTAACAGAAACTATGTAAATTTGAGGCTTTCTATGGCAATAAAGGATGGTGGGTCAGAAAATTGTGTAGGTGTTATTACGATTAAAGCGGATGATAATGTGGTATATACTTCGCCGGAGTTAGGTAAAACTACAGAGCCGATTACGATTTCTGACATACCCTTAAGTAATTGTAGCCTGTTAAAGATTGAATATAGCAATAATGGTGGCTGGAGTAATAGATGTCTTATATTTGATGCATCTGTATATAATTAAATATGTGGTAAACAGAAATAAGGAAAATAAGGTATGAAAATATGGGCGCATCGGGGATGCAGTCAACATTATCCAGAAAATACATTAACAGCTTTTGAAAAGGCAGTCAGCATTCATGGTTTGTCAGGAATAGAACTGGACATACAGCTTACAAAGGATGGGGAAATTGTAGTTTTTCATGATGAAAAAGTAAATCGTACGACTAACGGAATAGGGTATGTAAACTCCTATTCTTTACAGGAATTGAAGAAATTGCAGATAGATGCAGGCAGTGGGCGGATAGAGCGGATTCCAACGATGGAAGAGGTTTTTGATTTGCTTGAAAACTCGTTGAAAAATGGACTGTTATTAAATATAGAATTAAAAAATAACCTTTGTTTGTATGAGGGTATGGAAGAAAAAATAATAGATATGGTTTACAGAAGGGATATCCAAGATAGCATCGTATATTCTTCTTTTTATGCTCGATCGCTGGAAAAAATTAGAAATCTGGACTCCTGTGCGCGGATAGGTATTTTGGATGAGAAAGTATCGGATTGTCTGTATAAGATGAAAGGCGGATGTGGTGCAGATGCTTTGCACCCATATTGGAAAGGTATGGATATGAATCCTCAGGATTTGCAAGGCATAGTTGTAAGGGCATGGCTGGGCGGACACTTATATCCAAATAAACCAACCGGAACAATACTGGATTTAGGCAAACTTGAGGAAAAAGGCATTACAGATGTGTTTTTAAATGAACCGGAGGTTTATTTAGAGGGAAAAACAGAGTAAATTATTCGGTGATAAAAGAAAACAATATGTTGTGAGGGAATATGGAACAATTTGTATATACGCCCGAAAATTTGAGAAAACTACAACTTATCGCACTTGATATGCTAAGAGAACTGGACTATTTGTGCAGGAAAAATGAGATACAGTACGAACTTGATGGTGGAACCTTATTGGGGGCAGTCAGGCATAAAGGATTTATTCCCTGGGATGATGATATTGATGTGAGGATGCTGAGGGAAGACTATGACCGTTTTTGCGAAGTATGCAAAACACAGCTTGATTGCAAAAAATACTTTTTGCAGACTTACAGGACGGATCCTGGATACCGCTGGGGATATGCGAGGATTTTGAGAAACGGTACGGATTTCAGAAGAAAAAACCAGGAAATGCTTACAATGAGGCGCGGAATTTTTATAGATATTTTTCCTTGTGACGGTATGCCGGATAGACAGCCTCTGAAAGCGATATTTAATTTCAGGTGCTTTGTCATCAGAAAAATTTTGTATTCGCCTGTCGGGGCTGTTCATGACAGGAATTGCATGAAAAGACTTATTTATAAGATGCTGAAACATATTCCGCCAGAGACTGCATTTAAGGAAATGGAGCGGCTTGTTGCGAAATACAGGGGAAAAAATACAAAGCTGGTCAGGACGATCGGATGGGGAGGAAAGGAGGAAAACAAGGGATTTTTAAGGGAATGGATGCTCTTATCCTGCGACATACAATTTGAGGGACTGTTGGTGAAAGCGCCAGTGGATGCGAATGGTTTTTTAAAATTCATGTTTGGAGATGATTATATGGTGCCGCCGCCGGAAAGCGAGAGAAAGCCAAAACATACGGCAACATATATCAAATATACTAGCCAGTGACACGGGGATGGAAGAATGGAATTAGTAGAATTTAATATTTTATGTGAGGTTTATAAAGAGGGTGGTACAGACCCCTTAAAAATAGCCGTTAAGACAGGTTGCAACCTGAATCAGGTGTCAGGGACGATTGTAAGGTTGCAGGAAAAAGGATGGATTGATTCTGGTATTACAGAGCAGGGCTACAAAGAACTGCAACAGTATAAGGTAGATAATGCAATTATCATGGCAGCAGGTTTTGGTCTGAGAAGCCTTCCATTGTCGCGCATTGTGCCAAAGGGACTTTATGAAATAAAAGGGGAAATTTTAATCGAAAGGCAGATACGCCAGCTTAAGGAAGCGGGTATTGGACAAATTATCGTCGTAGTCGGGTATTTAAAAGAAAAATTTGATTATCTGAAAGAAAAATATCATGTAATTATAGTAGAAAATGAGGATTATTATCGCTATAACAATATTTCATCTCTTTATGCGGCGAGGGAATATCTGAAAAGGAGTTATATATGCTGTTCAGACAATTACTTCAGTGAGAATGTTTTTTCAAATTATGTGTATGATTCCTATTATGCCTGCAAATATACTGAGGGCTATGCCGACGAGTATTGTGTTACTAAAATGGACGGAACATATATTACCGAAATCGTGAAAGGCGGAAGCAATGCATGGTACACCATTGGAGAGGCTTTTTTTTCTGCACAGTTTAGTGAGACTTTCCTTGGATATCTGATGAAGGAATATAATGAACCAAGTACGAAGAAAATGCTCATGGATGATTTCCATATAAAACATATTGACGAACTTAGGTTTCGCCTGGTGAAATATACAGATGATATTTTGCAGGAATTTGATACTGTTGAGGATGTGATTGCTTTTGATCCGGAGTTTATAAAGTATAGGGACCGGTTATTGTCTGAAGAGACAATGAAGGGAAACAAGGTTCCGGAACTTTTCGAAAAGTACGGGGATATTGAACGGTATAATTCCGCGGTGACAAATCAGCATACGGGCAGGCTGCATTTAAATGAAAACGCGTTTGGCCCAAGTCCTAAATGCCTTGATGTGCTGCATGCCATAAAATTGCAGGATTTATGTGAGTATGATATGGCAACGAAGGATTTCCTGATTGAAGAAATTTCCAGACAGTTTTCTATTCCGGAGGATGATATATATATACATAACGGCTCCGCAGAAGTGATTAAATCCGTATTTTCTATTATGCTGGAAAGAGGAGACAGTATTTTGATGCCTGATCCGGGATGGAGTTATTATAGCAGTCTTGCAAGGGAGAAATTTAGTGAGGTTCATTATTATCAGGTGCTGAAAGATGACTATACATATTATATGGATGTGGAAGATATCCTGCTTAAGGCAGCAAAGTATCAACCCAGGATCATTGTGATTACTACGCCGCATAATCCCACGGGATGTAAAATGGATGGACATACAATTGAATTGATCGTTAAAAAGAATCCGGAATCACTTGTGCTTTTAGATCAGGCCTACTGGGGGTTTTCAGAAGAAGATGTGGATGTAAGGAGATTGGTGGAAACTTACACGAATATATTGATATCCAGAACTTTTTCCAAGTATTATGGATTGGCAAATATGCGTGTCGGATATGGGTTCTGTAACGCGAAGGTGAGACATATATTTGGGCTTGATCTGCCTTTATTCCGTGAAAATACGATTTCCCGCAAAATGGCAGCCGCAGCAATCCGTGATAATGCGTACTACGAGAAAACAAATCGAGAGATGTGCAGCATTAAGACGTGGTTTATGGATACGCTTAACCGGATTCCCGAAATAAGGGTTTTTCAGTCAGAAAGTAATTTCGTGGCAGTTACAATAGAGAATAGGGATTTGAGAGTGTTAAAAAATTTACTTGAGAAAAATGGTATATTGATTCGGCTCTTTGAGGACCGGGGGGAGATTATTGCCAGAATTGCTATCTCGCTAAAGAGCGAGATGGAGAAGACCGTCCAGATCATAGAGGCGTTTGTGAAAGGAACGGAGGAATAAGGTGCATGCTGAAGGTATTTGAAGAATTCAGGGATAAATTGGACGAGGTGATGCTAAAAGCGTTTGGACATCGGATTGTGTTGTGGGGATACGGCTATACCGGGCGGTTTCTTGCATGGTATGCGGAATACTATCATGGTCTT
Organism: Lachnospiraceae bacterium; assembly: GCA_009774375.1. Lineage (GTDB taxonomy): Bacteria > Bacillota > Clostridia > Lachnospirales > Lachnospiraceae > COE1. The sequence goes on along the minus strand of VSNO01000002.1, from coordinate 1,741 downwards.
ACGGTGGACTATATCATTGAAGATAACCAGCCAGCCAGCATACCGTATGAATTTCCAATTTTCCGTTCTTCTCTTTTTGATTTTGACTATAAAGATGTCAAAGACGCAGTCGTGTGGCTGGCTGTTTGTGAGAATGATAATATTCTGCGTAGGTTGTCAAAAGCAGGGCTGGTAAAGGATAAAACTTATTATAATTTTCTGGAATTAATTTATGGGAACGACTATATGAATTATGCCGGAAAATTTGATGAAGAAGCAGTGGGGGTATTTCAGAAACGAAAGACAGGGTGCAGGGATGTACAGTTTATGGAATGGCTGGAATATCGTTATGACTGCAATTTGGTTACTGCTATTACAAGTGCAAATTTTAGAGCGGAAGGGGGTCATGATTATAAAATATCAACCCAAAAAGAAATTTTTCCTATTTTAGATCGGTGTCACTGCATACCGCAGGAGGATGATGCCATTTTTGATTTTGGCTGCGGAAAAGGTGGCGCTATGATCACCTTTTTAGATTATGGTTTTAAGAAGGTTGGCGGAGTGGAATTTGAAAAAGAAATATATGATACTATGATTTCAAATTTTAATAAGATTGGCATTCGCTTTGCGGAATCGCATGAAATGAGTTGTGCTAAAAACGAAGCGGTATGTATATATGGCGACGCAAGAGAGTGCCGGGAAGTTTTGGATGGCTATAATTGGTTTTATTATTTTGACCCGTTTGATAGAAATGTTTTTATACAGACAATTGAAAACATCGGCAATAGTTTAAAAAGGAGGCCGCGTCGGGTTTATGTGATCAATATCAATCCGACGTTTCATGATGAGATTGTGGATAGCGGTTTTTTTATGCTGACCAATCAGTTTTGCGTATCCACGAGACAGAGAGTGGTGGACATTTTTGTGACGAAGAAAGAATATGAAGGATGAAAATGCAATTATGCAGAAAATGGTGATAGAATCGAGCGGAAATATGGAAGAAAGGGAGACAGGTCAACGGATAAAATTGTCTGTGATCGTTCCGGTCTATAATGCAGAGATATATCTAAGGCGGTGTCTGGACAGCATTCTTGCCCAGACATATAGGAATCTGGAAATCATTCTTGTAGATGATGGATCTACAGACCGAAGTGGAGAAATTTGTGATGAATATGTAGTCAGGGATAACAGGATCCATGTCATACATAAGAAAAATGGGGGGATGATCAGTGCTAGAAAAGTAGGCATATTATGTGCTGAGGGAGAGTATACGACTACTGTAGATTCTGATGACTGGATTGAGAAAAATGCATATACTGAAATGGTTAGAAAACTTAACAAATATCATCCAGAGATGTTGGTATTTGGATATAAAAAGGAGTATGCGGGATTCACGGAAGAATACAGACAGGGGCTTAGGGAAGGATTTTATCGGGAGAAAGAGTTTTGGGAAGAGTTTAACAGATGTGTTAGAGAAACACCATTCTTTAATCAGCCCATAGATATGATTTTGTGGAACAAAGTGATTAAGACAGATCAGTGGAAGAAATATCAAATGATTTGTCCGGATGTTCTTAAAAAAAATGCAGATGATGATGCGGTAATATTTCCGTGTTTATTAAATATTAACAGTATTTATGTCGGGTCACAATGCTTTTATCATTACTGTGTTAGAAAAAATTCAGTTTTATGGAAAGAAGAAAGAGCAGATTATAATTCTTTGGTAGAGATGGCAAAATATTTTATTGTATCGTACCAGGAA
>VSNO01000199.1 GCA_009774375.1 Lachnospiraceae bacterium | reverse complement strand
GTATGTATATTTTTCCTTTCTTGTCCATATAATTTATTACATAATGATAATGTTTTGATCACGTGCACACAGGATTGAAGCGTTATCACAAATAGACAGGGTAAGGAGAACGAACATGGCAAGAGGAGTAAAAAAATCAATACAGGAGAAGATCGCACAGAAGGAAGAGCTCATCGATGCACTTTCTACCAGGATCAAAAAGGAGAGAGACGAGCTCAATGAACTTCTGGAGATGCAGAAGATGGAAGAACTCAATGAGCTTCGGGTAGTGGTCGAGAAGTCCGGTATGGAGATCTCTGATATTATCCAGATGGCGCAGATGCAGGTTGCCCAGTAGGGCAAAATGCATTATGGCCACGACAACAAAAAATATTTAAGAAAAAGTCCAAACACAATTGCGTACATAGCCTGAAAAGGGTATAATGGAAAGCAGGGTGAATGGACTTTTTTCAATTTTGGCATATGGGATCGAAGAAAGGATTCAAACGTACTTTAATGATGGAAAGGAAAGGCGAAGATGGTAAACATACGCGAATTATACCACACTTATAAGGAGTATGCGGATCAGGAGGTGACGATCGGGGGCTGGCTCAGAAGCAGGAGGGATTCCAAGACATTTGGGTTTCTGGTGATCAATGACGGTACGTTTTTTGAGCCGCTTCAGGTTGTATACAGTGATAAACTGGACAATTTTGCAGGGGTCTCAAAATTGAACGTGGGGGCAGCAGTGATCGCGACGGGGATCGTGACGCTCACGCCGGAGGCGAAGCAGCCGTTCGAACTGCAGGCGACGAAGATCGAGATCGAGGGCGATTCGACGCCGGATTACCCATTGCAGAAAAAGCGGCACAGCTTTGAATATCTGAGGACGATCTCACACCTGAGACCGCGCACCAACACTTTTCAGGCGGTATTCCGGGTGCGCTCGCTGTGTGCCTATGCGATTCACAGATTTTTCCAGGAGAGGGATTTTGTCTATGTGCACACACCGCTGATCACAGGGAGTGACTGCGAGGGAGCAGGAGAGATGTTCCAGGTGACGACACTGGATCTGAAGGATCTGCCCATGGTGGATGGGGAGGTTGATTTCAGCAAGGACTTTTTTAACAAACCGACAAACCTCACCGTGAGCGGACAGTTGAACGGTGAGACATACGCGATGGCATTCAAAAATATCTACACATTTGGCCCGACGTTCCGCGCGGAAAATTCCAACACGACGCGCCATGCGGCAGAGTTCTGGATGATCGAGCCGGAGATCGCCTTTGCGGACCTGAAGGATGATATGATGCTCGCTGAGAGTATGCTCAAGTATGTCATCAACTACGTGCTGGAGAATGCACCGGAGGAGATGGCGTTTTTTAATCAGTTTGTAGATAAGGGACTGATCGAGAGACTGAAGCACGTGGCGGATTCGGAATTTGGACATATCACCTACACAGACGCCATCACAGAGCTCGAGAAGCACAATGACGAGTTTGAGTACAAGGTTTCGTGGGGATGCGACCTGCAGACAGAGCATGAGCGCTATCTGACAGAAAAACTTTTTGGCAGGCCGGTGTTTGTGACAGACTATCCCAAGGAGATCAAAGCCTTTTACATGAAGCTCAATGAAGACGGCAGAACTGTTGCCGCGATGGATTGTCTTGTACCTGGAATCGGGGAGATCATCGGAGGAAGCCAGAGGGAGGACAAGCTTGCTGTACTTGAACAGAGAATGCAGGAGTGCGGTCTGAAACCGGAGGATTATGATTTTTATCTTGATCTCAGACGTTATGGAAGTGCGCGGCACGCAGGCTTCGGGCTTGGTTTTGAGCGCTGCGTGATGTATCTGACAGGCATGGGAAATATCAGGGATGTGATCCCGTTCCCCAGGACAGTCAATAACTGTGAACTGTAAAACAAAAACAGGGCGGATGCCCTGTTTTTGTTTTATGCGGATTTGTTTTTCGCACTGTTCTTTTTTCTGTTTTTCGCATGTTTTTTCCGGGAAGTCTTTTTCTGGGAAGCCTTCTTTTTGGTCTCCTGTTCCAGGGCTTTCTTCTCTGCCTCTGCGGCTTCCATCGCCTTGACCAGGTTTTTCTGGGCGGTTGAGAGCATCAGCTTGATGCGGTTGAGCTGATTGACCTCGGAAGCGCCGGGATCGTAGTCGATGGCAACGATATTTGCCTCGGGATGCCGCTTTCTGAGCTCCTTGATGACGCCCTTGCCGACAACATGATTGGGCAGACAGCCAAAAGGCTGTGTGCATACGATGTTCGGTGTATCAGAGTGGATCAGCTCGAGCATCTCACCCGTGAGGAACCATCCTTCTCCGGTCTGATTGCCGATCGAAACGATCTCTGCCGCATGTTTTGCCGTCTCGTAGATATCTGCGGGCGGTATAAAATGTTTGCTGGCGGCGAAGGCCTCACTCATAGGCTTTCTCAGCATCTGGATCGCCTTGATGCCGAACCGGCTGATATCGGCGGCTTTTCTGCTTGTGCCAAGATTCTCTGCCTTGTACAGCTGATTGTAGAAGCAGTAGAACATAAAATCCATCAGGTCAGGCACGACCGCCTCTGCACCCTCGTGTTCCAGAAGTTCCACCAGCTGGTTGTTTGCGGCGGGAGAGAACTTCACCAGGATCTCGCCGACTACGCCGACGCGCGGCTTTTGGATATCGAGCACAGGGATTGCGTCAAATTCCTCGATGATCTCGCGGCACATCTTTTTGTAAGTGCTGAAGGACATATATCTGCGTCCGAGGAAATCACAGCATTTTTTGATCCATTTCTGGTGAACTTCCTCCACGGAACCCGGAACAGCTTCATATGGGCGCATCCGGTATACACAGCGCATAAAGATATCACCGAAGTTTACCGCGTACACGGCGCGCAGCAGGAGCATCGGCGTGAGCTTGAAGCCCGGATTGCTCTCCAGCTTCGACAGATTGATCGAGATAACCGGAATGTGCTGGTAACCGGCCTTTTCCAGCGCGCGGCGGATAAATCCGATATAGTTCGTAGCGCGGCATCCGCCTCCGGTCTGCGACATGACAACCGCGAGACGGTCCGTGTCATATTTTCCGGAGAGCACCGCCTCCATGATCTGGCCGACGACCAGCAGGGACGGATAGCAGGCGTCGTTGTTGACGTACTTGAGCCCCATGTCGATACTGCCCCTGTTGTCATTGTTCAGTACGACCAGATTGTAACCGCATCTTCTGAAGGTCGGCTCCAGGAGGTCAAAATGGATCGGTGACATCTGAGGACACAGGATCGTATAATTTTTGCGCATTTCTTTTGTAAAGAGCACTCTGTTCATACGGCTCGGGTGGATCGTCCGTTCCTGATGGCGCTGTTCGCGCACGCGGATGGCAGATAGCAGAGAACGGATGCGGATGCGCGCAGCTCCCAGATTGTTCACTTCGTCGATCTTCAGGCAGGTATAGATCTTGCCTGAACCGGTCAATATGTCATTGACCTGATCGGTCGTGACAGCGTCCAGCCCGCAGCCGAATGAGTTGAGCTGGATCAGATCCAGGTCATCACGCGTCTTGACGTAGCTTGCGGCGGCATAGAGCCTGGAGTGGTACATCCATTGGTCTGACACGATCAGCGGACGCTCTGGCTTTGCCAGATGTGATACCGAATCCTCCGTGAGCACGGCGATACCGTAAGAGTTGATCAACTCAGGGATACCGTGGTTGATCTCGGGATCAATGTGGTAGGGTCTGCCTGCGAGCACAATGCCCCGCATGTGATTTTGTTCAAGGTAGCCGATCACCTCTTCACCCTTTTTACACATATCTTTGCGCACATTGTCCAGTTCCTGCCATGCTGCATCGACAGCTTCCTTCAGCTCGTCGGCGGGAAGCTCGGGAAACTCTTTTTCCAGTGACTGCAGGATCAGGGAGGGCTCCCTGAAGGACATGAACGGGTTTTTGAATACGACCTCGCCGCGTCCGATCGCTTCCACATTGTTCTTGATATTTTCTGAATAGGATGTGACGATCGGGCAGTTGTAGTGATTGTTCGCATCGTCAAACTCATTCCGCTCATAAAACAGGGCGGGGTAGAAGATAAAGTCAACATTCTGTCTGATCAGCCATTCCACATGGCCATGCGCGAGCTTGGCAGGGTAACACTCTGATTCGCTCGGAATGGACTCGATCCCCATCTCGTAGATCTTTCTGTTGGACAGCGGCGAGAGCACGACCTGGTATTTTAATCTTGTGAACAGCGTGAACCAGAATGGATAGTTCTCGTACATGTTCAGGACTCTTGGAATACCGACGCGCCCGCGCACAGCCTCTGTGTCCGAAAGCGGTTCATAGGAGAAGATCCGTTTCAGTTTATATGCAAAGAGATTTGGGATGTCATTGTCTGTCCTGGTCTTTCCGAGGCCGCGCTCACAGCGGTTTCCGGATATGTAGCTTCTGCCGTCGGAGAACTTGTTGACCGTCAGACGGCAGGAGTTCGTACAGCCCTTGCATTTCACCAGCGATGTAGTGAATGCAAGTTCGTTGATCTGGTCTATCGTGAGCATGGTCGTGCCGCTTTCCGGGGCTGCCTGATAGCGCTCTCTTGCGATCAGAGCCGCTCCGAAAGCACCCATGATACCTGCGATATCCGGCCGTATGACATTACATCCTGCGATCTTCTCAAAACTGCGGAGCACTGCGTCGTTGTAGAAGGTTCCACCCTGGACGACGATATTTCTGCCAAGCTCACTTGCATCGGACACTTTGATGACCTTAAACAGGGCATTTTTGATGACAGAATAGGCGAGGCCTGCAGAGATGTCAGATACCTCTGCGCCTTCTTTCTGCGCCTGTTTTACCTTGGAATTCATGAATACCGTACAGCGCGTTCCCAGATCGATCGGGTGTTTTGCAAACAGCGCGGCCTTCGCGAAATCCTGTACACTGTAATTGAGGGATTTTGCAAAAGTTTCGATGAAAGAGCCGCAGCCTGATGAGCAGGCTTCGTTGAGCTGTACCGAATCGACGGTCTGGTTTTTGATCTTGATGCATTTCATGTCCTGGCCGCCGATATCGATGATACAGTCCACATCGGGGTTGAAAAATGCGGCGGCGTAATAATGTGCTACCGTCTCTACCTCGCCCTCATCGAGCATAAATGCGGCTTTGAACAGGGCTTCGCCGTAGCCTGTAGAGCAGGACCGCACGATCACGGCATCATCGGGAAGCAGGCGGTAGATTTCCTGGATCGCAGAGATCGCAGTATTCAGCGGGCTTCCGTTGTTGCTGCTGTAAAATGAGTACAGCAGAGTCCCGTCCTCGGCGACCACCGCGATCTTTGTCGTGGTGGAACCGGCGTCGATGCCCAGAAAGCACCTGCCATGGTAGTCCTCAAGCTTCGCGTTTCTGACATGGCTGGAACCATGCCTTGACTGGAAATCCTGATAGTCCTTTTCATCGGAGAACAGCGGTTCCATCCGGGCGACCTCAAATTCCATCCTGATATCGGAAGAGAGCTTCTCCACCATCTCGGACATGGAGAAATGGACGTCTTCCTTCGCGTTGAGCGCGGAACCGATCGCCGCGAAAAGGTGGGAATCTGCAGTGTCGATGATGTGCTCCCTGTCAAGCTTCAGCGTGCGGACAAATGCCGTTTTCAGTTCAGACAGGAAATGGAGCGGACCGCCCAGAAATGCGACATGACCGCGGATCGGTTTGCCGCAGGCAAGCCCGCTGATGGTCTGGTTGACCACCGCCTGAAAAATGGAGGCGGACAGATCCTCCTTGGTGGCGCCTTCATTGATGAGCGGCTGGATGTCCGTCTTTGCAAACACGCCGCAGCGCGCCGCGATGGTATATAGTGATTTGTAATTTTTGGCATATTCGTTTAAACCGGAGGCGTCTGTCTGGATCAGGGACGCCATCTGGTCGATAAAGGATCCTGTACCGCCAGCGCAGATCCCGTTCATGCGCTGCTCCACATTTCCGCCCTCGAAATAGATGATCTTGGCATCCTCGCCGCCGAGTTCGATGGCGACATCGGTCATGGGCGCGAGTTCCTGCAGTGAGGTGGACACTGCGATGACCTCCTGTACAAAGGGGACGCCTAAGTGGTTTGCGAGCGTCAGCCCGCCGGAGCCTGTGATCATAGGGTGGAGCGTCAGGTTTCCAAGCTTTGCGTATGCATCCTGCAGAAGGGAAGAAAGAGTTTCCCGGATATTGGCGTAATGCCGCTGATAATCCGAGAAGAGCAGATCGTGTGCTGCATCCAGGATCGCGACCTTTACCGTGGTAGAACCGATGTCGATCCCAAGTGTATAAAACTCCTTATTCTTATCCATGAAAATAACCATGCCTTTCTATAACAATGACCACCAGCCATGCCTGACAGCGGCCATTCGACTTTTTTAACATACATTTGCTATTATACGACAGCATTTTCAAAAACGCAATAAAACAGATGCTGAAAAGTTGCTGAAAACTTTATGCTTTTTTGGAAAATTTTATTCAAAACTTTTTGGACGAACTATAAATTGTTATAATGTATGAACGTTCAGCTGGGGATAATACCATAAATCTAAAAAAAATATAATATTTTAATGAGATAAAATCAGATTGGTTTACATTTCCAGAAGTGGATGATATACTGAAATGACGAGTTCAATTTAACCTATCAATGGCGAAAGGCAGGAATGTGAAATATGAATTTTCTGAATAAAATGGAGCGGAAGATCGGCAAATACGCGATACCGAATCTTTCCTTATATCTGATACTGGGGTATGTGCTGGGATATATTCTGAGATTTATCAGTCCGGCAATTATGGATTTCCTGACGCTGAATCCGTATCTGATCCTGCGCGGGCAGATCTGGCGGCTCGTGACATGGATCATCATCCCGCCGTCTGGCCTGGATCTGTTCACGATCATCATGCTGATG
>VSNO01000198.1 GCA_009774375.1 Lachnospiraceae bacterium | reverse complement strand
GAACAGCAGGATGAGTCCGGAACCTACTGGGGTTCACGGGCTTCTTAAGCAGCGCAAACTTTTTACTCACAAGTATGAAGGAGGAACCTGTATGAAAAAGAAAATCACACCGAAAAACACTCTGAAAAGGCGCGCATGCTCCGCCGTGCTCGCATCCATGATGCTTCTGTCAGGTCTGACAGGATGCGGCGCCGACAGCGGCAAAACGCCAGATCAGACCCCCTCTGCCGACAGCAGCGCCGCGGGATCAGACGCGCAGCAGGGCACCGGTTCCAGTGCGCAGGAGCCGGCGGCCAGCCAGAACACCTCCCCGACGAGACCGGATACCCTGGACACCATCACCGTGGTACTGTTCGGCGAGGAATCCCCCAGAATGCAGGAACTGATGGAAAATGAATTCCAGCAGGGACTGATCCCGAAAGACATCCTGACCAACACAGTGACCCTGCCCTTCCAGGCAAACATGGCCTCCTTTATGCGAGGCACCTGCGGCACGACTCTGATCGAGAACGAGCCCGGCCTGCAGACCGTCGTTCCGGAAGCAAAGACTGCAGAGTACTATATCGCACCCGAGAAACCGATCTACAAGAAGACCTACGAGAACACAGCATTCCAGGTTCCCGTGACCTCCGGGAAGGCTGACCGCGTGGCAATGTTTGTCAACCTGCTCCGGAAAAATACCGAGATGGCAAACCTGTTCGCATACGGCGTGGAGGGTACCGACTATGAGCTGATCGACGGAAAAGTGTCCAAACTCAACACAGAAGAGCTCTTCTATGAGTGGATGATCTACAACGTAAAGATCTCCTCGCCCACCATGGCCTACACTGACGAATTTATGGAGGTCTACAAGGCATGGGACGACAAGGCGCTCCCATCGCTGAGTTTTGGATTCAGCATCGATTACTCGGCGATCCAGACACAGAAGGCACAGATCGACAGTCTCTGGGAAGAGCTTGCCAACCCAATGCTCGCAGGGCTCAAGGATTTCGACTCCAGCATCGACGAGCTGAGATCCGAGATGCAGAAAGCGGGCTGGGATGCCTACATGGCAGAGATCCAGCGTCAGTTTGACGAATTTCTGGCTGACAAGAACGCGTAAGAAAAACACAACGTGCCGGGCACTTAAAAGGCGCCCGGCATACTGATAAAAATGCAAAGGATAGATACAGGAGGTATACAGCATGCAGACGATCCATTTATCCAGGACCGATCCGGACGCCTTCCACTCCCTGCAGGAAGCGGTTTTAGCAATCCCCGACGACCGCAGCGAGCCGGTGCGGATCCTGGTATCACCCGGCATCTATGAAGAAAAAGTCTGGATCCGCAAGGAAAATCTGGAGATCATAGGAGAACAGCCGGAAAATACCATATTCCGTTACGGGGACGGCGCCAGAAAACCCCGGCCGGACGGCTCCGGCGAATACGGCACCTTCAACACGGCAGTCCTGCTGCTCGCAGGACAGAATATTCATGTGGAAAATCTTACTGTGGAGAACACCGCAGGGCCTGGCAGCATCGCAGGACAGGCTTTGGCGCTCTATGCGGCGGCAGACCGGTGCAGTTTCCGAAACTGCCGCTTCATCGGATGGCAGGATACCCTATTTGCCGGGGATGCAGAAGACTGCTCCATGAAAAGGCTGATGCTTCCGGACTTTTTCGCACAGTCATCTGTCCCGGCCGCACATCCTGTGATCCGGAATTATTTCAGAGACTGCTATATCAGCGGGGACGTCGATTTTATCTTTGGTCCCAGCACCGCATATTTTGACCACTGCGAGATCCATTCCAGAAAGCGCCAGAGCGAGGACAGGGCATTCATCACTGCCGCCAGCACTCCCGCCGGGCAGGAATACGGACTGGTATTCTCGCACTGCAGACTGACCGGCGACAGCCAGTATCACTCTGTCTACCTCGGACGCCCCTGGCGGGATCTTGCCAAAACCGCTTTCGTGCACTGCCATATGGACAGCCATATCTGCCCCGAGGGCTGGCATAACTGGGGAAAAGCGCGGGCAGAAGCGCTCTGCAGCTACGTGGAAGCCTTCAATTCCGGCCCGGGCGCCCAGCCGCAGGCAAGAGTCCCTTTCAGCAGGCAGCTCGACAACCCGGAACTGGAGTCCTATTATTCCGTGGAAAATGTGCTGCGCGGGGAGGATGGATGGCGCGGGGAAGTTATCTGCTCCCCCACACAGCCACATTGTCTCCCAGCGCGGTAAAGGTCATGACGACTTTCCTCTCATTTGGATTAAAATAAAGCTGTTCACTCGGCATTTTCAGAAAAACGCCCTTGTAGGTCACACCGTCGACGGTGATCGTCATGTTGGGTGTGCCGTCCTCATACGTCCACGCTCCTGTCAGTTCACCCGACACCGTGCCGTCCTCATTCAGTGTGATCTTCGAGGGCTGCATGATCCCCAGGGTACTGCTCCCCGCCTTCTGATAATACGTCGTAGGCGTATGTACGATAAATTCATAGTCCCCGCACATCTCATCGACGGCGTATCCGTTCTCACTGATCTTCTCGCCCGCATATTCATAGGGCGCAGCGACAAGCCAGCCGTCCGCCACAAGCCCGCCATAGGACACGAACAGGTAATAATATCCGTCCTTCTCGATGATATAAGGTCCTTCGCCGGACACGCCGAAGCCGCCGTGCACTTTATATCCATAGTAAGCGTCCTGCTCGTTTGGTATCGTCTCATAGGTTGTCGTGTAATCGCGCAGCCCCGTGTTCTCGTCGAGCTTCAGCATATACAGGCCGCCAAACCAGGATCCGAACACCATCCAGAGCGAGCCGTCCCTGTCAAAGACCACGCAGGGATCGATCGCGTTGAGCTTCGTGTTCCTGATATTCTGGTATCTGGTCAGGTTCGCGTCCTCCCCGAGCACCTGGTACACATCGGTGAGCTTCACATCGTGCGAATCCGTATTAAATCCGGAGTACACCACTGGTCCCGCATACTCGTAAGGCCCTTCGATGCTGTCCGCCGTCAGCAGGACGATCACCGAATTCCAGTCATTGCCGTTCACACTCATGTAAAAGCAGTATTTTCCCATATTGGGATTGTAGATTACATCCGGTGCCCACAGATTTCCGTTCAGGTTGGGATTCGTCGCCGTTTTGCAGTATGCTTCCCACTCCTTTCCGAACAGATCCGCATACTCCGCGTTGATATTCATCTGAAAGGTCTCCCAGTTCCTCAGATCCGTACTCTTTGCCCACGCCATATGGGAACCAAATATGTAGTATGTACCGTTGTCATATGCGACCGACGGATCATGTACGCTCACACGGCTGTATGACACTTCTGTCATTTCGGTTTCCTCCTCCTCTGCTGCAGGCTGCTCCGACGGCGGATCCTGTGAGACGTTCTCCTTTGTCTGTCCGTCTGCCTCAGTTCCTGTCCCGTTTGATTCCCCTGCATTTTCCGCCGCACTCTCCTGTGAGGCTGATGTACTGCTGTCCGCGGGCGCTGCTTTCTGTCTCCCGCATCCGCCAGGCAGTGTCAGCAGCAGCAGGGTCACTGCCAGCCGCCCCGCCACGATTCTTTTCCTCATACCGCTCTCCACTCCTTTCTATTGATGTGTTTTGTATGTCTGACAGGATGATCTTAGAAAAAGGAGGGCATCTGTTTCAACGCCCTCCTTCTTGTCAACTGTATGTTACGATCCTGCACCCTTTCTAGTAATTCAGCTCGATGCCAATCATCTGATAGGCTTCCTTCGCCGCTTCCAGCGCTGCCTGGTTTGCATCGAAGCCCTTCTGCTCAAGCTCTGCCGCGAAGTCGTTTGCGTTCTTGCCTTCCAGGCGGACCTGGTCCTCAACGCCCGGCGTGTCGCCTACTGCACGGTAAGATGTGTCAAGGAAAGATGCAAATCCCGGGATCTGGCAGTCGCCGAACGGAACCGGATTCTTGCAGTTTGCAAAGAAATCATCAAAATACTTGCCGTACTTTGTATCCTCATCCGCTGTGACAAGATCCTCGCCGTTTACAGGATCGTATACTGACTGATACGTTCTTGTAGCCGCTGTCGGATAGAAGGACTCCTGGAACTCTTTCCAGATCTCTGCATCTGTCGTGATCGGGCAGGGCAAAGCCTGTCTGTAAAGCGGAAGATCCGCATAGGTCTCCACATCCTGGTAAGCGTCAAGTTTTGTCTGCCAGCCTTCTGCTCCCCAGCCCATCCACTTTAAGAGTTCATAAGCCTCTCTCGGATGCTCTGTCGACGAGGAGATCCCGCCGAAGTCCAGCACGCCGAATACGTATCCGCTCTCGCTCGCCGGTGTCGTGTAAGGTACCCATTCCATACCGCGGTTTCTGTAGTCCGGCGTATCAAACAGGTTCAGATAAGTCCACCATGCGTCGATCTGGAATCCAAGCTTTCCTGTGTAGGCAGCCCACATCGTCCTGTCGCCTGTCCATGCCTCCATCTCGTCCGTATCGCCGTACGGTGCATGGTATTTGCCGTTCACGAGCTCTGCCCACTGGTTCACGCCTGCTGCCCACTGATCCATGTGATAGTTCTTGCCGTCCCAGCCAAACTCACCGATCAGGTTATTTCCGTTTGAGATCGGATAATAGGTAACGAGCGAGTGGAACTGGTTAAATCCATATGTGCCCGCATCGGTATTTGTCGCCGCCTTGAAGGAATCGATCATCTGATCCCATGTCCAGTTTGTGGGAGGCGCATCGATGTTCAGTGTCTCAAACACGTTCAGGTCGCAGTAGATCGCATCCGGGAAGAACTTGATCGGTGTGGCAAGCTTCTTGTCCGTGCCGTAATAGCCAAGCTTCGCTTGTCAGGATCGCCTTGTCGATCGCGCCGTCATACAATGTCCCGCCGCTCTGGAACAGGATCGGCGTCGTGTCGAGGAACGTCTTCATACCTACCGTTCTCGCCGTCGGATAATAGAAATTCAGTCCGCGCATCTGCAAGTCGGGAAGCATCGCCTGCACCTCCTCCAGCGTGTCCGGCACCTCCAGCCCAAGCTTGTCGAGAATATCTTTTCTGTAAAACATCACCTGGAAATTCATCGTCTCCGGCAGCGCGTAGATCCTGTCCCCGATGACATACGGCATGATCAGACCTGCGTTGTAGCGCTCCGCCACCTCCGCAAAGTCAGGAAACTCCGTCAGATCCTTCAGCGCGCCCCTGATCCCCAGCTCAAACGGGATCGAGTAGTTTACGCCCGTCGCTACATCCGGCGAATCCCCCGACGCGTTTGCCAGCACGAGCTTTGTCTGATCCGGCATCAGCGAGAGATCCACCTCGATGCCCGTCTGCGGCGTGAACTGCTCGTTGATCAGCAGCTGCATGATCTCAAGATGCTGCCTCGAACGGTTCACCGACACCTGCAGATGCTCCGGGTTGGTGTTCGTGGAAGAGTACGCCTGCTCCCCGAACGAGGTAAAGAACCGCACGATGCCAAGCCACATCTTGGTGAAGATGTTCTTGTTCTTCGGGAGCTGCTTTGCCGCGTCCTCCTGATACAGATAGATGCTGTCCAGCGCAAAATCATTGCCGTTTAAGCTGTCGATCAGATTTGCAAGATGCTGGTTGACCGAGGATGTGCTTGTCGCAAGCTCGTCGATCCTGTAGATCAGCTCATCCGGCTTCTTCGCCAGACTCCTCAGCTGGTTCTCCGCGATCTTGACAGAGGCGTAGGCAGCGATCTTATTTTTCTTGGGATTGTACACCCGCGCGTCCTCCATGACCTGGCCGAGCTCATCCGCCCAGCCCGTCATCATCTCCCCGATGCCCGGTATGTACGCTTCGAGGGAGAAATCCCTGTACTTATCCTTATTCGTACCGGCAACCTTTGTGACCTCGAGCGACAGGTCATTGACCCTGCTCATGATCTTCTCGATCGTCTCCAGGGATTCCCTGACCGGCTCCATACTGATCTGCATGGAGATCGTGTGCTTCCCCGCCTCGAGCGGTATGCTGATCTTGCTGCCGTCACCGTCGACCATCGTGTACATCTCATATTTCTTCTCATACGCGAAGGCATGGTTCTCAAACGCCGTATTCGGGATCCTGCCGTCGATCTTCACATTCATAAAGACCGGGAAGTCCGCCTTATCGCCCTGGCTGTAGTGAAAAGCGATATAGTAGTTTCCCGCCTTCTCCACTTCCATAAGATATGTGATCTCCTGGCCACCCTGTCCAAACGAGGCGGCATCGACAGTGTTCATCACCCTTTTCGCCGCCTGATAAGGATACAGGTCCGGGTCAAACTCACAGGCAGCATGGATCCCGGAATCATTTCTATATAAGAAGTCCTCCGCCTGTATCTCGATGAATCCATCGCCGGCCGCCGCTTCACTGCCCGTGTATTCCGGAACCTGCGGCTTTGCTGTAAGTGTCAGATTTCCCAGCAGTAGCGTTCCCTCGTTCAGCTCGATCGTGATGGTATTCCTGCCCTGCTGCAGCTCAATGCCGAGCGGCTGGGTATACCGATAGGTGGAATCCTGTATGTACTTGTTCTGCCAGTCATAGATCTTGTCCGGCATACTCACCACTTCATTGCCGTAACTGTCGTAGACCTTCCTGGGCGCTAACGTCCACTGGTCAGGGTTTGACGTCCACTGACTCTCGAGCTTCTGCTGGCGCATCTCGTAAAACGGATATTCACCGTTCACCATGATGCCTGCCTCCACCGGGAGAATAGACTCGCTGTTTGCCAGATAGTCAAAATTCATATAGTAGACTGCTGACTGCGGCACATCTCCCATCCTGTAGAGAATCGGCTCACCAGTGTAGGCGGCAAACGTATAGCCCGCACTCACCTTTGTGTAACCATTGTCCAGTCTCTCATTTGAATACGTTTCTGTCACTGTCCCCTGAGCTGTCTGTCCTGGTTCCTGTGCCCTTAGCTGCATTGTCTGAACCGCTTTCACTGCCGTATTTTCAGCCATACACACTTGAATGCTAAGCGCCATGACTTTCTTTGCATTTCCTCTTTTCATGACGACCCGACCTTTCTGATCACAAACAAGCCGT
>VSNO01000197.1 GCA_009774375.1 Lachnospiraceae bacterium | reverse complement strand
GCACTGGAGATGTCATCGAAACACGACGATCGGTGAGATCATGAGGCATCCACGGGCGCTGGAGACGTACAGACAGGTATTGCGGCAGGAGGTCGGCAGGATGCCGTTTGAGGGGATCAGCGCTGCGCAGCTTCTTCAAAGGAACGATAGACGATGCTTTTATCGAAAGGCTCGTTGACAAAATCAATCAGAGCATAGATAATCAGAATTAGGATCGATATAAAATATCTGGAGGATGAACTTGCGTACGGGAAAGTATCAGGCATACAGTTTTGCCACGAGACAAAAAGCGATGCTCGCGGCGCTTCTGATCATAGCGCTGGTCGATCTGGCAGTGAGCGGTATATCCGTCAAGCGGATCGACGAGGAGACGACGGAACAGATGCGCCTGCTGACAACCCTGCACACGTCCATGGTCTACGAGGAGTGTGACAGGGTTGGCGGCGATATGCGCCGGATCCTGATGGAAAATACGGATATGACCGCCATGGCATTGAACGGTACAGACCGGGAGAAACTCTATGCGAAGGGGAATCTGATAGACCGCCTTGCCTACTCTTTTGACAGTCAGGATCCCTGGCAGCCCTTTTTCTATTTTGAGCAGACCGGCGAAGTGCTGGGACGCTCCTGGCTCAGCCTGCAGGAGCAGCGTGAGAGCGGTATCGTGGACGAAGCCATCCGGCAGATGACAGGGCGGGCGGAGCTGATGACGGATCTTCAGAAGTGGGTTTCTTTTTCTTATGACGATGTTTATTATATGCTCCGCGCATACTGCTACAACGATGTGTGGATCGCCTGCTATGTCCCGGCAGACCAGCTGACAGATTCCCTGCGGCAGCTGTACCAGGAGGAGGCCTGTCAGGTGCTCCTGCTGCACAGTGACGGGGAAGTCCTGTCGGGGCAGGAGATCGTCGGACAATGGCAGCTCGATCAGCGGATGCTCGCGGAGGGCAGGACGTATTACAGGCGCCATGGCGGCAGGATACAGGTCGTGAAAGCAGATTCTGCCAAACTGGACATCTCGATCGCGGTGGTCATGCAGGGGTACGGCGGTTTTGGGAAGATCGTGATCCTGCAGGCGGCAGTGCTGTTTCTGGTGCTGCTCACGCTCGGCGCCTTCGTGCTCATGACAGTGTACACGCGCAGGCGCATCATCGCACCGGTGCAGCGCTTTGTGAGGGGGCTGCTCGACTATGTGGACCATGAGGCGGACAAGCCGGAACTCTCCGTCAGCGACATTCATGAGCTGGAGCAGATCAATGAGCAGTTCCGCCGTTTCGTTCATCAGATCGGTGCGCTGAAGATCGATATCTATGAGGAGAAACTGTGCCGGCAGAAGCTTGAGCTCGACAATGTGAAGCTGCAGCTGAAACCGCATTTTTTTATCAACAATCTGAGTCAGATCTACAGGCTGCAGATGGGAAGGATCGAGGATGCGCAGAAGATGTGCATGGCGGCGATCCGCTACCTGCGGTTTCTGTTCAGCGCGGGGATGGATGCGGTGAAGGTGTCCGAGACGATCGCGCATGTAAACGATTATTTTGAGATCATGAAGCTGCGGTATCCCGATGAGACGGCGGTGGATCTCTATGTGGAGGAGGCCGCGGCGGACTGTGTGCTGCCCCCGCTGATGATCCAGACGCTGGTGGAAAATTCGTTTAAGTACGGGAAGGTGCCGGGAAAACTGCTCGAGATCTCTGTGACAGTCGAGGTCCTGCGGGAGCGGGAGAGCCTGTGCATCAATGTCAGCGACAACGGAAAAGGTTATCCGGAGGCGTATCTGCAGAAATGGGAAAAAGGCGAGGATCTGGAGCAGACAGAAGGCCGTCATATCGGCATTGCCAACATCCGTGCGCGGCTTCAGCATATGTATGGGAATCTGGCAGAGATCAGATTTTACAACAGTCCGATGGGGGGCGCTGTGGCGGAGATCACGGTGCCTATGCAGATTCCTATGTCCGGAACAGAGAGGTCAATATGAATATTTTACTGACAGATGACGACAACCTGGTCTTGCAGGAGGTGAAGGGGCTGCTGGAGCGCAGCGTTCCCGAGATCGAGAAGATCTACATCGCTACAGGTATCGCGGACGCGCAGAAGGCGCTGCGGACTGTGTCGGTGCAGATCCTGCTCTGTGATATCGAGATGCCGGGCGGTTCCGGGCTTGATCTGCTCGCGTGGGTGCGGGAGCAGGCGCTGAGCGTGCAGTGCATTTTTCTGACAAACTATGCGGATTTTTCATATGCCAGGCAGGCGATCCATCTGAACAGCCTGGAGTATCTGCTGAAGCCGGTTGAGGAGGAGGCGCTGTGCCGGGCGGTGCGGTGCGCCATGGACCGGGTGCGCAGGGAGCAGCAGGGCGAACAGGCTATGCGCTACTGGCTGGACACGGGCAAGGAGGCGAAGGATCATTTCTGGCAGATGCGCTTTCTGGGAAGCATGCCGCAGGGTGAGAAGCTGCTGAACCGCTTTGGTTACGGCGAGGAGGATCTCTTTGCGCTTGCCGCGTTAAAGGCGTCGTCGCTGTCTGCGGTGGAGCGGCTCTGGGGTGTGGACATGTTTGAGTATGTGTTGAAAAATGTTCTGTTTGAACTGCTCGACACAGACTGCTTTCAGGTGGAGAGCGTATTCTGCACCCCGCAGGGACTGTGGTTTATGGTCTGCCGTTTCCGCGCTGACGCCGCGCCGGATATCGGGGCGTTGGAGGAGATGATGGAACAGGTGAAAAGAGTCTGTTCTGATAAGATCCATTTTGACGCGATCTGTGCAGTCGGCGCGATCTGCAGGGAGCCAGCGTTGCAAAAGCAGTTTCTGGAACTGCGGGAGATGATGGAGAACATCCTTGAAGTGCCGGGAAAAGTAGTGCGGTTTGAGGAGCACAAGCCATCGGGCTATGTCTATGTGACGTCCGATATCTCACTGTGGGAAAGCCTGTTAAAAGAAGAACAGCCGGAGCAGCTGCGGCTTGCCATCCACAGCTGTGTGGAGCGCAGGGGTGCGGATGCGTTCTCGTGGCAGGGTGTACAGGCGTTCCGGCAGGACGTGACGCAGATGTTCTATTCCTATCTGCGCGGATGCGGGATCCAGGCGCACAAACTCTTTGCGGGAAAACAAGCGGAGACTCTTTACCAGAGGGCGTGCAATTCCCTGCAGGACATGTGCCTGTACTGTGACTTCATGCTCGATCAGGTCTTCTGGTACAAAAGACAGCTCGATCAGCCGGCATCCATCATGGAGACGGTCCTGAAATATGTGGATGCTCATTACTGTGAAGATATCACGCGCAACGACCTGGTGGATATCGTCTATATCAGCCCGGATTATTTCTCGCGCCTGTTCAAGAAGGAGACGGGGCGTTCGCTTGCGCAGTACATGCTGGAAAAGCGGGTGGAAAAGGCAAAAAGCCTGCTTCGGAGTGACATGTCGGTCAAGAGCGTGGCGCTCCAGACGGGATACAGCAATTTTTCATATTTTTCAAAAGTATTCCGGGATACTGTGGGCATGTCCCCCATGGAATACAGGGAACAGATCAGGAACAATGAAGATCAGAAAGGATGAGAGGGAGATCAGATGAGGATCGAGATAGACAGTCATGCAGTCAGACGCCCGTTTCACAGGCACTGGCAGTTCTGTGTGGGAAGCGGGCACGCAGCGCTGGCACTGCGGAGCGATTATATGGCATTGTTACAAAAAGTCAGGGAGGAACTTGGATTCAGCTATGTCCGGTTCCACGGTATTTTTGACGACGATATGGACGTAGTGAGAAGTCTTGCGGATATTCTTCCTGCAAAGGGGGCGGAGCGGTTCGTGGAGTATAATTTTGAGAAGATCGGCGCCGTGTACGACAATGTGCTGGCGTGCGGGATGCGTCCTTTTGTGGAGATGTCCTTCATGCCGCGGCTTCTGGCGTGCGGGACGACGAGGAGCGGACTCTACTACCGGCCGAACATCACGCCGCCTGCAGATGATGAGAAATGGCAGGATTTTGTCCGGGCGTTTGTCCGGTACCTGACGGCGCGTTATGGGATCGACGAGGTTGCCAGCTGGTATTTTGAGGTGTGGAATGAACCGGATCTCGGCGTGTTTTTTGACGGGACAAAGGCGGAATACTACCGGCTCTACGAGGTGACGGCGCGCGCTGTCAAGTCGGTGGACAGCCGTCTGCGCGTCGGCGGTCCGGCGACTTCGGGCAGCAGATGGCTTGGGAGTTTTCTGGAGTACTGCACGAAAAATCAGGTGCCGCTGGATTTTGTCTCGACGCACCAGTATGCGGGGGATCCCATCTGCGGCGTGGAGGGCGGGACCGACCCGGAGGCGGAAAATGAGAAGATGGATCTGGATCTGATCCGGCGGACGGACATTCTGACGGATCCCGCGCAGGGTACGATCCTGGAAGGCTTCCGGCAGATCATGAGAGACCAGTCGGAGCTTGTGGAGCTGCCGGACGACAGCTTTCGCAAAAATGCGGCGGCAGCGGCTGCGCTGGTGAAGCGATCCGGCAGTCTTCCGCTTTTTTATACAGAATGGAATGCCAACGCCATCTTTGCGGCAGCGACCAACGACACGCGAAAGACGGCCGCCTATGATGTGAAAGCGGCGCTGGACACAGAGCTGTCCATAGACGCCTCGAGTGTCTGGTGTTTCAGTGACCTGTTTGAGGAGTTTCATCATTTTCAGGAAGAATTTCACGGCGGTTTCGGGCTGCTCACCAGCCACGGCATCCCGAAGCCGGTATACCATGCATTCCGCATGCTGCGGGAAGTCGGCGGATACCGCCTCCTGCTCGGTGAAGATGCCACGGATCAGGAGATCGGCACGGCGGCATTTGCGGATGCAGAATATGGAGAGGGAAGCTTGTGGATCCTGCTGTTCCGCCAGAAGATGAGACAGCTTGACCTGCCCGCCGCGCACGTGACGGTCGAGGTCAAAGCGGACAGAAGGCCTGCATCAGTCACAGTGAAGAAGATCGATGAGACGCACGGCAATCCGCTCGCTGTATGGCAGCAGATGAAAGCGCCTGTCCCGGCGATGCCCTGGCAGGTTGAGCAGATCAGGCAGGACTCCGCAGTGCGGGAGGAGGCGCTGGACTTTGCGTTCGAGCAGGGCAGGATCGTCTTTTCGGGAGCGCTCTCGGTGAATGATGTGTGGCTGGTGCGGATATCGGATAGTGTATAATGCTTGCTCTAAGAAAGTGACGGATTCCGTTGTGCTGGCTTTCGTTGATACCCTTGATAGAGAGGGCGGGGATTCTGCCAATTTTGCGGCGTCATTATTACTACGCACTGGAAGAAAAATCTGGCAAAGATCCCCGAAAAATCCCTCGTGTTGTGGCTGTGGATTCGGCTGCTGGACCAGCTGTATGACATAATAAACAGCACATAGGTTCAAAAAACTGATCCCGCTATTCCAAATTTCCTGTACCGTCATTCTTTGTCATGATCCTTGTCTTTGCATTTCTCCAAGATTTCTTCCAATTCTTGAAGTTGTTCTTCCGTTAGCTTTGCACTCTGCAACAGAGCCGCCATTGCGTTCTTCTGGCTGCCCTCAAAATAGCTCTCTACAAATTTCCGGCTTTTCTCCCTTTGACATTCCTCTTTTGATTTACGGGCGGTATAGTGATAGACCCTTAAATCATGCTCATCTACGGTATAGCTTAAAACGCCTTTCTGCCACAAACGGTTCAGCAGGACACGCACCATTCTAGGCGACATATCTGACCTGCCCTGCATTTTCTTGATAACTTCCTTTGCGGTCATGGTAGGCGTATCATTCGCCCAAAACACCTCCATAATCAGCCATTCACTCTGACTGGGCGTAGTTTCTCTTTCCATTCTGTTTAGCCCCCTTTTTATTATATTTCTATGTATATCGGACAAAGTTCGATTTTTGTTAATGTTTGTTCCGAAATTTATTAATGTTTGTTGACTTTTTTATCTTTGTGTTTTTCTGTCCAGTTCCGGCAGCTTCGCCTGCCGTAGTAGTCGGCATTCGTGGTAAAATCCAAAAGTTTGGATTTGTAGGAATGTGTATAACTGGCTGTTTTATGGAATTGCGGGTAATGCAGCTGATGTATGGAATAAAAACGCCTTTCTTCCGAAGGCATAGCTTTTTGCCTGTCGTTATGCAGATGATGGGAATGAATTTTCAAACACGCTCTAGCAAGGGATGCATTACAAAAGGATTATCAAATGGAGATCTGTTTTGGTGTCTGAAGATGAAATATTTATGTTTTTGACACGAGAGATATATTTAATTTTTCTTCAAAAGGGTTGCATAAAGTCTAAAGAACGAATAAAATATAAGTGAAGCATAATATACAAATTGTCAGTCATACTAAAGAAGGAGGTGTTAAATATGGCAACTTCAAGTATAACCAAAAATTTTGTGGTTTCTGGTGACCGGCAGGCTGAGATCTTTGCAAATGCGATTGAAGCGTCCGCCAATAGTGATACACCGCCAATCAGAGTATCGGTGACAGAGCTGCATGGAACGGAAGCGATTAAAAAATTTTTGGAAAGAAGGAAGAAAGCGGGTGATTAATATAGAGAATTATACCGTTTTCAACATTCGTGAGTATTTGCAGGATGGTGAGGTCGGAGAGGCAGAATTAAATCAGCTCCTCTCCGATTTTTCATGTCCAATAAATCATGATGTTGAAAAATTTTTGAAACGCAGTGCAATAGAGTTTACAAAAAAGAACCAGTCTGTTACATATCTTGTAGTTTCAGCAGAGGACGTCAGATTACTTGGATATTTTACACTTGCATTAAAACCATTGACGGTAAGGGGTGAAACAGTGAGCAATACCATGAAAAGAAAGTTGTTGCGAATCAGTGAGTTGGATGAAAAATCGGATACCTATACCATGTCGGCATATCTGATTGCACAACTTGGGAAAAACTTCTCGGAGAGTGGCGGAACAGAAATCACGGGGGCAGAACTTCTGAAACTTGCATGGGATAAAATTAAAGAGATACAGTATTTGGGCGGAGGCATAGTAACATTCTTGGA
>VSNO01000196.1 GCA_009774375.1 Lachnospiraceae bacterium | reverse complement strand
TATTCGTCGGCAGCGTAAGCTGTGTATAAGAGACTGCTGTCACTTTAAGTCCTGTCTCAGGATTGATATCTGTAATGATCTTTTCAAAATCCAATATGATAATGATCTTTCCATCAATCTTGATGATCCCTGTTGAGATGCCATCTTCCGCCGATGTCACCGTAGCCCCCGGTTTAATAATATCAACCCACGAAACTCTGTGAATGCCGATTACCGCGTCAACATGAAATGCAATGTCAAGTTTATTAAAACTTGTGATTATGAACAAACCGCCCGGCTGGGACTGGCCACGCTGCAGACAATTGCGCAGATCGATCGCCGTGATCATCGCATCACGCGGCATAAAAATGCCTTCCACGCTCGGATGTGAATTCGGTACCGGTGTCACAGGTGAATAGGTAATGATCTCTCTGATCTTTGCCACATTGATACCGTAAGAATTTCCATCCACCACAAATTCTAACACTTCCAGCTCATTTGTTCCGTTTTCCAAGAGAATCTTAGTCTCCATATTAAACCTCCATTCTACCAGATGATCAAAAACATGCCTGCACATTTCCAATCTCTTTATCCCACTGCTGTATAGAGCAATTATCTTTTACTAATTATAACATATATATATGAATAATTACAAATATTTTCATTAAATTTTTCATTTTTTCATTCACTTCGCATCACTGCTCGCGTCTATTACTTTAACATTACCGTGCAGGACTGCCCTTTTGAAGAAGCCCTCAGTACCAGGGTCTGGATCTCTTCCTCTGTCATGTCATCGATCTGCGCGACCGCCACTACATCAATACGCTCTCCCGCAGGCACCACCTCAATATAGGAGGCAAGATCGTTGGGGATCAGTGTACTCAGCACGTTAGCCGATACTGTATCGTTGATATTCACCCGCATTTTAATGTCATAGTCAAACAAATTGCAGTCTACATCTTCCTCCGGCAGACCTTCCATGTCAAAATGCATCACCAGCAGCTTTTTGCCCTGGGCTGCGTCCACACTGAATCCCGAATTGCCCTCCGGATACGAACTGCATATCTCAAACGACTGGTACCTGATGATCAGATCATCGATCCCGAGCTCTGCCGCAAAATCAAGGTCCGCCACAAACTGTACCTGCTCTGTCTCCTCCTCCGCAGGCTGCGTGCCATCATCTGGCAGCGGCGCATTCTGATCCGGCTCCTCACCCGTCTGCACCTCGTCTGTCTCTGTCTCCTTTTCCGTCTCCGGTTCAGAGTCTTCCTGCCTGCCTGCCATCGCGGCTGCCACTTCCTCCTCGCTCACAATTTTGTAACTATAGTTGGAGGAATATTTCAAAAGCAGTCCGGCTGCATATTCCGCAATGATATCCGACTGTTCTGCCGTGAGCTCCGGCATATGGTCCACACACCCTGTCAGCAATGCTGCCGACATAGCCAGAAGCCCTATTACTTTCCCCTTTTTCAAAACCGACACCTCCGTTTTATTTGGTTTCAAGTTCAAACCAGAACTCGACGCCATTGGTATAATTGATAACACCGTAACGTTGATTCATGGATTCCATGATCGCCTTTACGATGGATAATCCAACTCCGCTGCCCCCATATTCACGCGTTCTCGCCTTATCTACCTTGTAAAATTTCTCCCATATATGAGGAAGGGACTCTTCTGGTATCGGCTCACCTGTATTGAATACACTGATCCGCACTCTGTTGGCATGTTCTTCTTCGATCAGTCTATATTTGATCTCAATGATCTTATCCCCGTTTGTGTGATTCATCGCGTTGCTGAAAAAATTCCTCACGATCTCCTCAGTCTTAAACTCGTCCGCCCACACATAGATCGGCGCAGCCTCATCAACTCTCACCTTCACATCATTCTGGCTGATCAGGATCTCTGCGGAAACGATAAAGTTTCTGATTAGCGCCGTAATGTCAAACCGTTCCATGGTAACCACATCATTGCCAAATTCCAGCTGGTTCAGGTCTAACAGTTTCCTGACCATATTGTTCATTTTCCCGGCTTCATCCATGATCACATCACAATAAAAATCCCTGCTCTCGGTATCATCGTCATTGATACCTTCCCTGAGACCCTCGGCGTATCCCTGTATCAGCGCGATCGGTGTCTTCAGTTCGTGGGAAACATTGGACAGAAACTCTTTGCGCATCTCATCGATCTGCTCTTTTTTCTCTATATCCCGCATCAGTTCGTTGTTTGCGGTCTTCAGCTCCGATATAGTCCTCTCCAGTGTACTGGACAATTCATTCATGTGTTCTCCGAGCTGGTCTATCTCATTCTGCCCCCGGCTTTCGTATTTGGTCTCGAACCTGAGTTTTGTCATCTCTTCAGAGATATTCTTCAGTTCCATGATCGGCCTTGTGATCCTTGTCGTCACAAACCAGATCAATACCGCACTGATCAATGCCGCGATCACACCCACATAAGCCAGAAAGCGGTTGGACAGACTCACACTGTCACGTATACTCTCGATCGGAGAACGTATCAGAAACAGATTTCCATTGTCAAGGAGCCCCCACATTTCCAGATACTCTGTATTGGTGGACTGGTCCATAGCCTTTGCCATATAATAGCTGCTGCCTTCATCCAGATACGCAATGTCATTGCCCGGGTTAAAAAAATTATCGTAAAGCCTGCGCTGCAGTTTGTCCACGTCCCTCGTGCTGGATATCTGGGTGTCCGACGCGGCATCGATGACCAGCAGTCCGATGTTGTACATATCGCAGGTCTTTCGCAGTTCCAGACGAAACGCATCCGACGATATGTCACCGTATGTCACCACTTCGTTGATCCTGTAGTACGCATCCTTGATGGCATTTTTTTTATTCTGGATATAAAAATTCTCCAGAAAAATATTGTTGATGATCCAGCAGAGCACGATCGTCCCCGCCATCACCGCAATAAAAACCAGTGCGATCTCCTGCTTGATGGAATGTCTGTTGAAAAACATGACGGTCTTCTTTTTCACATGCTTCATATTTCCAGCTTGTACCCCATTCCCCAGACAGTCTTGATCATATCTCCTTTTTCACCCAGCTTACTTCTGAGCTTCTTTACATGGGTGTCGATCGTCCTGGCATCGCCAAAATAATCGTAATTCCACACACTGTTCAGTATTCGCTCTCTCGACAGTGCGATCCCTTTGTTTTCCATAAAATATGTCAACAGCTCAAATTCCTTATAACTCAGATCGACCGCTTTCCCGTCGATCGCAACAACGTGGGCCGCCTTATCGATCGAGATCCCGCCGTAGGAGAGCACTTCTTCCTCTGTCATCTGGTTCGTCCTGCGCAGGATCGCCTCCACGCGCGCCACCAGTATCTTGGGGCTGAACGGTTTGGCGATATACTCATCCACTCCCAGCTGGAAACCCTGCAGTTCATCCCGCTCATCTGCACGCGCTGTCAGCATGATGATCGGCACCTTTGAATAATTCCTCACTTCCCTGCAGACCTGCCAGCCGTCCATTCTGGGCATCATCACATCCAATATGATCAGCGCGATATCCTGATTCTCAAAAAAGATGTCAAGTGCCTCACTTCCGTCGCCGGCTTCCAGCACCTCATAATTCTGCTTTACCAGAAAATCCTTCACAAGCTTGCGCATCCTGCTCTCATCATCCACCACAAGTACTTTAAGCTTATTCATAGCAAAACCATATCCTCATCTTACTCAGCGATCAACAGTTCTCTCTCTTTCTCTCTGATCACCTGTTCCCTGTCGGACAGCTGCTGTTCCCACTCCGAATATCGATTCTGGAGCACGCTTTCATAATTTAAAACCGTCGGATTAGAACTTGTGGTCGATATCACAAACATGACGATCACCAGTGCCAGCAGTCCGATATTTATTAGTATTGAAGTTTTTCTGCTGAAAAATTCCTGTTTCGGCTTCTCTTTTTTGACAGGCTTACGGCTTGCCTGTATCCTCTCCACTGTCTGGCTGGCACTTTCCCTCATACTGTAAACACCATATACAGGGATATTGGCGATCTCCTCGCCGGGCAGCGGATTTTCCTGCAATATCCGCTGAAGCCTTTTGAGAAAATCATAGCCTACCGGCGTCTTGAACACACGGTTGTTCAGTGCCTTTTTGTATACTGCCTCCACCATCTCATAATTCTGGTAATCCAGTTTTTCTTCAAGCCGCTCGATGCGGAGCCATTCATTCTGGGCAAGCTCCGCATCCTGCTGCGTTCCAAACTGAAATCCGTCCACAACCCACTCTGTCTTATCTGCCATATGGTATCCCTGCCTTTCACTGATGCCTGCCGGCAGTACCGGTCAAAGTTCCTCTATGACCTTGTAGGTTTCTTCATACAGCGCCGCCAGACGTTTCATCTCATCATCAAGATTCATGTCCTGGACTCTCAGCTTCTCCACCATCGGTATCAGCAGGTGATACATCTCGTTGATCCCAAGATTCGATACAAATCCTTTCATCGTATGCGCCCCCTCAAAGGCTTCCTTGCAGTTTCCCTTCTCGTAAGCCTCCTTCAGTTTGTCATAACTCGCATCATCAAGAAATTTTCTAAGACATTTCAGATACAGATTTTCATTGTTCAAAAAACGCTTCATCGTACCATCTACATCAAATCCTTTTTCCTCTAAAAATTTCTTACGATCTGCATCCATGTAGTCATCCTCCATTCATCCTACTGCCTCTATGTAATCTTATAGATCGTCAGTCCTGCATCAGCCCACTCACATCAAGTATCAATGCGATACTGCCGTCACCGAGCTGTGTACATCCTGATATGCCATGTACCTTCTTTACATACGGCGGTATCGGCTTGACCACGATCTCCTGTGTTCCGATCAGTTCATCTATCAGTACGCAGAGTGTGTTTCCTTCATATTCAAGCAGGAGCATCACGCCGTCCTCGACATCTGTCACGGCGTCCTCCAGGTCATACTTCTGACTCAGTCTGAGGATCGGATAACATTCGCCACGGATCATGACATATTCCTCGCCGTTCGGCTCATGGATCAGCTGATCGTCTGTCACGCGGATAAACTGCTTGATCGCACCGGTTTCCATCACGAACTTCATATTGCCGTTTCTCATGACGATACCGTCTATGATCGCCATCGTCAGAGGTATCTTCATCGTCATCGTAGTACCTTCGCCCTCGACCGAATCAATGTCAAGCACTCCGCCGATCTTCTGGATATTCTTTACTACGACGTCCATCCCCACGCCGCGCCCGGAGAACTCCGTGACTTTCTCCTTTGTCGAAAATCCGGGGTACGTGATAAACTGGAAAATCTCCTTATCTGTATAATCGCTCTCCACGCGGTTGTCAGGAAGGATGCCATTCTCCCACGCTTTCTTATAGAGCTTGTTCCTGTTGAGCCCTTTTCCGTTATCCCTCACGGAGATCCATACTTTACCGCCCTCATTCTTCGCCTCGAGCGTGACCTTTGCAGGCTCCGTCTTACCGGCAGCGACCCTCTCTTCCGGCATCTCAACACCGTGATCGACCGAATTCCTGACAAGGTGCATCAACGGGTCTGATATATTTTCTATGATGTTCTTATCCACTTCCGTCGTGTCGCCTATCATCTCAAACTCAATATTTTTCCCGAGTTTTCTCGACATATCAAACACAGTCCTGTTCATCTTCTGGAATGTGTTCGTCAGCGGCATCATGCGCATCGACATGATCAGTTCCTGCATCTCGGTCGTGATCTTTGACAGCTGTGACGCAGCCTTCTGGAAGTTTGTCAGATCGAGATTCGGCACCTGCAGGTCGGGATTCTGCAGCACGACCGATTCCGCAATGACCATCTCGCCCATCAGGTCCATCAGCATATTCATCTTGTCAATGTTGACGCTCATAAACGCCTGTTTTACTTCTTTTTTCTTTTTCTTGGTGATCTGCTTCGCCTTGCCGGCTTCCTTCTGGATGACATAATCACCTGGCTGAGGTTCTGGTTCAGCCTCCTTCTTCTTTTCCTCCGAAGCTTCTGCTGGCGTCACACTGCTCTCTTCCTGTATGGGTTCGCCCGAAAAACCATGCTCAAATTCCGCATTCGAGCACTCATCGATCTCGATATTGCTTATCTCAGAAGTCGTATCCAGAAGTTCATGAAGCTTATCCACCGTGAAATCGCCTCTGACAAGCATCTTAAATCCGTCCGCCAGTATCACGTCCGACGAATTCTCATCTGTGAGAATATCCTCCGGCGTATAGTGGACATCCTCCGTAAACTCCTTCAGGGCATATGTAGCAGAATACGCACGCAGATTGCTCATCTGTGTGTCCTCATGGTATGTGATCTTGATGCGGAAACATTTCGCATCGCCCGACGACTGCGGCGCGATATAAAACTGGTTGGGTCCCAGAGCCATGTCTGAGGAAGCCGCCGCAGGCGCGGACGCCGCTGCCTTGGGCTCCCTGTCCCCACTGTTTCCGCCGGAAGAATCGATCACACCTTTTAATTTCACAAGGAATTTTTCCATCAGGTCGATCAGCTGTGTATTATCGCCATCCGGATCATTTCCGTCTTTGATCTTCTCCATTTCCCCATTGATAAAGTCCAAAACCTGGAACACGATATCCGTGAGTTCCATGTGCGGTTCCTCAATGCCGATATTCTCGCGCAGGTAGTAGAATATGTCCTCTAGTTTATGAGACACTTTCATAATATTGTCATACATCATGACACCCGAAGAACCTTTGATCGTGTGCATGATCCGAAAGATCTCATTGATGCTGTTCTCATCAAACGCATCATCGTCCTTCGTCTCCAGTACGATCTCCTCAAGATTTTCCAAAAGCTGGCCATTCTCATAAATATATATGTCCACCATTCCGTCTAAATTGAATTCCTCAGCCATGCAGGGCACCCCTTCCATTTCAATTAATCTTACGTTTTTTCGCATTGTGCCTTCCTTTGACACAATACAGCTATTTATAATTTTATATCCATTTTGTACAATAGTTAATGTTTTCTGATAATTTTATTCCATCTGTTCTATCCAAATTTTTCTATGGCATGGATTCCAGCCGATAAAACC
>VSNO01000195.1 GCA_009774375.1 Lachnospiraceae bacterium | reverse complement strand
CATTCAGGTAGTGACACGTCAAGGAATTTCTAGTATTATTATAGAGAGGGGTGTGAATATATGAAAAAAGGAAAGAGCGTTATGGAGGATGGAAAGCATTTGCATGTTGTCGGGCAGGTGGCGCCGGACAGTATAGCCGGGGAACTGGGCGTCGCGCCGGGCGATGTGCTCGTGGAGATCAACGGGAATAAGATAGAGGATATCTTTGATTATCAGTACTATACGCAGGACGAATATATCGAAGTGCTGATCCGGAAACCGTCGGGTGAGGAATGGATCCTTGAGATCGACAAAGAATATGACGAGGACTTAGGCATCACGTTTGAAAATGGGCTGATGGACGATTATCGTTCCTGCCACAACAAGTGCATCTTCTGCTTTATCGACCAGATGCCGGAGGGAATGCGGGACACGCTGTATTTTAAGGATGATGACTCAAGGCTTTCGTTTTTGCAGGGAAACTATGTGACGCTGACGAATATGTCTGATGAGGATGTCGACCGCATCATCAAATATCGCCTGTCACCGATCAATGTCTCTTTTCAGACGACGAACCCTGAGCTTCGCTGCCGGATGCTGAACAACCGTTTTGCGGGGCAGGCGCTGGAGAAGGCGTGGAAGCTTGCCAGGGCCGGGATCGCCATGAACGGGCAGATCGTGCTGTGTAAGGGGATCAACGACGGGGAGGAGCTCGAGCGGAGCATCAGGGACTTGTCTGCATATCTTCCTGATCTGGAGAGCGTCTCTGTGGTGCCGGTGGGATTGTCCAGATACCGCGAGGGTCTGTATCCGTTGGAACCCTTCACGCGGGAGGATGCCAGACAGGTACTCTCTGTTGTCCACAGGTGGCAGGACAGGCTCTTTGCCGAGTACGGCGTCCACTTTATCCATGCGAGCGATGAGTGGTATATCCTTGCCGGAGAGGAGCTTCCGGAGGAGGAGCGCTATGACGGCTACCTGCAGCTGGAAAACGGCGTCGGCATGCTGCGGCTGCTGATGAACGAGTTTCAGGAGGCATTCGAGGCGCTGCGGAGTACGCAGGGAGTCGGGATCGCGCCCGGAGAACTGTCGATCGCTACGGGAATGCTCGCCTGCCGCTTTATATCAGATATGGCAGAGCAGCTCATGGCAGCTTTTCCACAGCTGAAGATCCACGTATATGCGGTTCGGAATGATTTCTTTGGGGAGATGATCACTGTTTCAGGACTGCTGACCGGACAGGATCTGCTGGCGCAGCTCAAAGGACAGAAGCTGGGGGACAGACTGCTGCTGCCGCAGAACGTACTGAAGAGCGGTGAGGCTGTATTTCTGGATGACATGACGCTTGCCGAACTAGAAAAAGCTTTACAAGTGCCGATAGATATTGTAAAATCAAGCGGTCAGGACTTGCTCGATGCGATACTAAAATAAGAATAAGAGAATGTGCATAAAATAATCATAGAAATGGAGATACAGAATCAAATGGAACAGAGAACCAACAAACCGATCGTGGCGATCGTAGGGCGGCCAAATGTGGGGAAATCGACGCTTTTTAATGTACTTGCGGGGGATCGGATCTCGATCGTAAAGGATACGCCGGGGATCACCCGGGACCGCATCTACGCGGATGTGAGCTGGCTGAACTGGAATTTTACCATGATCGATACGGGCGGTATCGAGCCGGACAGCAAGGATATCATCCTGTCGCAGATGCGCGAGCAGGCGCAGATCGCGATCGACACGGCAGATGTGATCATTTTTCTCGTCGATGTGCGTCAGGGGCTTGTTGACGCGGACTCAAAGGTGGCGGATATGCTCAGGAGGAGCCACAAGCCGGTAGTGCTTGTCGTGAACAAGGTGGACAGCTTTGAGAAGATGCAGGCGGATGTCTATGAATTTTATAATCTCGGCATCGGTGAGCCATATCCGATCTCGGCGTCAAACAGACTCGGTCTCGGGGAGATGCTCGATGCCGTGACGGCGATGTTTGACGATGCGGCGCTGACAGAGGAGGACGACGACCGTCCGCGGATCGCGATCGTCGGGAAGCCCAATGTGGGGAAATCGTCCATCATCAATAAGATCGCCGGAGAGGAGCGTGTGATCGTGTCGGATATCGCAGGCACGACGCGGGACGCGATCGACACGGAGATCGTGTACAACGACAGGGAGTATGTGTTTATCGATACTGCGGGACTTCGCAGAAAAAATAAGATCAAGGAGGAGCTCGAGCGTTTTATGATCATCCGCACTGTGAGTGCTGTGGAGCGCGCCGACGTGGTAGTGCTGGTGATCGATGCGGTGGAGGGTGTCACGGAACAGGATGCCAAGATCGCAGGGATCGCCCACGACAGGGGAAAAGGGATCATCATCGCGGTCAATAAGTGGGATGCCATCGAGAAGGACGACAAGACGATCTACCGATTTACGGAAAAAGTGCGCAATACGCTGTCCTTTATGCTGTATGCGGAGATCGTGTTCATATCCGCAGTGACCGGACAGCGGCTGAACAAACTGTTTGAGACGATCGACATGGTGATCGCAAACCAGTCCATGCGCATCTCGACGGGCGTTGTCAATGAGATCGTCACAGAGGCAGTGGCGCTCCAGCAGCCGCCGTCGGACAAGGGAAAACGGCTCAAGATCTTCTACACGACGCAGGCGGGTGTGAAGCCGCCGACGTTTGTGGTGTTTGTCAACGACAGGGAGCTGATGCACTTTTCGTACACCAGATATCTTGAAAATAAGATCAGGGAGGCGTTCGGTTTCAGGGGAACTCCGTTGAAATTTATTATCAGGGAGCGGAAAGAGGACAGACCCTGACAGGAAGACATGAAAGATACGATAGGATTATGAAATCAGAAAGGTCGAAATAAAAATGGTTCGGTTGGTATGTTTGTTGATCGGTTACATTTTTGGATGTTTTCAGACATCGTATATTTACGGGAAGCTGCATGGCATAGACATCAGGCAGTACGGGAGCGGCAATGCGGGAACGACAAATTCTCTCCGCGTTCTCGGGAAAAAGGCGGGCGCGATCGTGCTGGTCTGCGATATCCTGAAGACCGGGCTTGCCATGACGATGGTGCGTCTGCTGTTTCGGGAGCACTATGGCGATATCCTGTATCTGCTCGCGATCTACGCGGCTGCAGGAGCGATCCTGGGGCACAATTTTCCATTTTATCTGGGATTTAAGGGCGGAAAGGGGATCGCCTGCACGGCGGGGCTTGTGATCTTCTTTCACCCGTATATGATCCTTCCCCAGGTCATCACTTTTTTCGGCATCTTTTTTGCGACGCACTATGTGTCGCTGGGATCGCTGGTGGTGGAGATCGTGCTGATCGCGGAGATGGTCATCTTCGGTCAGATGGGTCTTTGGGGAATGGATCAGGCGGCATTGAATGAGCTCTATCTCGTCACGACGCTGCTGGCGCTGCTTGCCTTCTGGGGGCATCGCGCCAACATTAAGCGGCTGATACATAAGGAGGAGAGAAAGACTTACCTGAACAAAAAGCAGGACGAGCGCAAGTGACTGGACAGGATCTTGTTTTGAAAAATAAATCGTTGTAATGCCGATATATTCTGGCAAATAAAAAGAGATGGGGGATAGTTCACGATGGCAAAGATAGGAATGATTGGAGCGGGAAGCTGGGGAATCGCACTGACAGTGCTGCTGCACAACAATGGACATGACATCACAGTGTGGTCGGCATTGGGAGACGAGATCGACATGCTGAACAGGGAACATGAGCACAAGGACAAACTTCCGGGGGTGAAGCTCGCGGACGATATCGTGTTCACGACGGTACTCGCGGACGCTGTGAAAGAGAAGGATATCCTCGTGCTTGCGGTGCCCTCGTCGTTCACGAGGGCTACGGCACACGGCATGAAAGCGTATGTGGCAGACGGACAGATTGTCGTGAATGTGGCAAAAGGAATCGAGGAGGCCACGCTTATGACGCTCTCGCAGGTGATCGAGGACGAGATCCCGCAGGCGGACGTGGCTGTCCTGTCAGGGCCTTCCCACGCGGAGGAGGTCGGAAAGTGCATTCCCACGACGATCGTGGTCGGCGCGAAGACGAAAAAGACGGCAGAATATATCCAGTCCGTCTTTATGAGTGATGTGTTCCGGGTGTACACGAGCCCTGATGTGCTCGGCATCGAGCTTGGCGCGGCGCTCAAAAATGTGGTCGCGCTGGCGGCAGGCATCGCGGACGGGCTTGGCTATGGGGACAACACAAAGGCGGCGCTCATCACGCGCGGCATCACGGAGATCGCAAGGCTTGGCATGGAGATGGGCGGAAGGTTCGAGACCTTCTGCGGGCTGTCTGGTATCGGAGACCTGATCGTGACCTGCGCGAGCATGCACAGCCGCAACCGGCGCGCCGGGATCCTCATCGGACAGGGAAAGACGATGGAGGAGGCGATGGCCGAGGTGAAGATGGTGGTCGAGGGCGTGTTCTCGGCGAAGGCGGCGATGCGTCTGGCGGAAAAGTACGGCGTCGAGCTTCCGATCATAGAGCAGGTCAACGAAGTGCTGTTTCACGGCAAGACGGCAGCGGTGGCAGTCAAAGACTTGATGATCCGCGACAAAAAGATCGAGATCGCGCACGACGAGGAGTGGGGTGAGAGCTAGACTGTGTAAGAAAGTTTATACGATCAATCGGGAGGGACTGTTTCGATGATAAAATTAGGGTATGCAAAAACAGATATAACGCCCGAAATCCCGTTGCAGTTAGTTGGATTTAACAGAACGGACAATACATCCAGAGGGGTGTTGAAACCGTTGCTTGCGCAAGTGTCCATATGGGAGAGTGAAGAATGTCAGTGTTTCATTACGATTGACAGTATCGGATTTAAGAGGGAGCTTGCGGATGTACTGAGAATAAAGGTAGGCAAGATACTGAACGTCACGCGCGATAAAGTAATGCTGTGTTTTTCGCATTGTCACGCTGCACCGGATCCGGATGATTCAAAAGAATACTTTGAAATGGTATGCAGAAATATTCTGACGGCTGTACAGAGTGCTGCGGATAATATGGAGCCGGTCTCAGTTGGATGGGACAATGCGGAAGTTGACATTGGAGTGAACAGGCGTGGAAATCAGCAGATCGGTCTGGATAAAAGGGCTGGTATACTGGAAGCACGTGATTTGGAAAGAGGGGAAAGAAAGCTGCTTTTGATCCGGGTAACGGCTCATTGCAATGTATTGAAACGGGATAACTATCTGATATCGCCAGATTATTTTGGAAATATAAGAGAACTGCTGCAAGAAAAATATGGCTGTCCGATAATGGTTATACAGGGGGCGGCGGGAAACATAGCGCCCAAGTATTTTGATTCCACAGAAACACCCGTCGACGCAACGGGTGCACAGTATATTCGTTCCAGCACAGCTTTAGAGGATATGGCGAATGCTGTTTATGAAAAAATGTCACCCAAAATGACAT
The DNA here is from genome assembly GCA_009774375.1 of Lachnospiraceae bacterium. Classification (GTDB taxonomy): domain Bacteria; phylum Bacillota; class Clostridia; order Lachnospirales; family Lachnospiraceae; genus COE1. Next base: position 1,617 of record VSNO01000195.1, on the reverse strand, counting down.
CGATTAAAATGGCGGATACATTGTCTGCTCATATGTGCTCGAAGGAAACGGTTTTCTATGCCAATGTACCGTCTCTTACAGCGGCCGAAAAAATTGCAGAAGAAGCAAAGAATTATTGCGGAATAGATGGTACGGCATGGCTGGCAGAAGTGAGGAAACTGCGTAACGCAGGTGTGTTCCGGCAGGAGGAGACGATAGAGGTTCAATATTTTACAATTGGCGAATGGTGTATTTGCGGCGTTCCATATGAGTTAATGGTTGAGTTTGCGCTGGAAACAATGGAAAAGTTAAATAATGAGTTCTTTTATGTAAATGGATATACTAACGGATGCCTGTCATATTTTCCGACGGAAGAGGAATATGATAAAGGCGGTTATGAAGTGTACTGGTCTATACTGATCTATTACAAATATTTCAATAGAGTTTTTCCCTTTGAGAGAGATTCGGCGGGCAAACTGATCCGGTTTATCATCGAGAATGTACCGATGACGGAGTGATTATTTATGATTGGGAGGATGAAACATGTTTATGGGATTTGTGATCTGGAGTGTTGCTGCGTTCATATTTCTGCTCATTGGCATCAGCGTCCGGAAGTCCAGAGAGGCGGCAGGCTTTTACACTTTTGCGAAAAAACCGGTTGTCAGTGATATCAAAAAGTATAACCGCGCTGTTTCTGTGCTCTGGTTTACTGCCGCGGCTGTACTTGAACTGGTGGGTGTACCCTTTCTGTTTCTGGAGCAGAACTCTCCTTTTTTCATGGTGGTCGTACTTGAAGTGATGATTCTGGTACTGGCAATGATGATCGCATATGCAAGAATTGAGGCGAGATACAGGGGTTAAATGGTCTGAATTCCTGTTTGTCAGTGTAGGGAAGTAGGCAGAAATCATTTATTTGACGAGGAAGAGCATATTGACTTGATCATAATAGCAGCATATAATGCAAGTATAGAAAACGGTACGGTTTTGAGTACGGAAAGAGGTGCGTTATGATTGCGACGAAACAGATAGATGTAAGAGCAAATATAAAAAAGTATTTTGATATGGCATTTAATGGGGAACCAGTGATTGTATCACGCAAAGAAAATAAAAACGTTGTTATTATTTCTGAGGCAGAATATAATGAATTAGCGAAAGCAAAACGTAATGCGGAGTATCTTGCAAAGTTAGATAAGAGTTATAAACAGTTTGAAGAGGGGAAGACAATCTCTTTTAGCATGGAAGAATTAAGAGAAATGGAATCTGATGATTGGAAACCAACTCAAAAGGTTTTAGACTGGATGAAACGAATGGAACAAGAAAATGAATGATCTGACTTTTACGGATAAAGGATTTGCTGATTATGTATATTGGCAGTTTCAAGATAAGAAAACGATTAAGAAGATAAATAATTTATTGGATGATATTAAAAGAAATGGCGCAATGCAGGGAATAGGGAAGCCTGAGCCATTAAAACATCGTTCTGGGTATTCAAGACGTATAGATGAAACAAACCGTCTGGTGTATGATATGGATGAATTACAAAACATAAAAATAATATCATGCAAAGGACACTATGATGATTGATATAGGGGGTGAGATGTTTAATCAGGGCTTTTCCACTTTCGCAAAAAACCGGTT
>VSNO01000194.1 GCA_009774375.1 Lachnospiraceae bacterium | reverse complement strand
GAATAATGACCATATCGGCCTGCTGAGCGAGCTGGAGGATGAGATCTACACGCGCGTCAATCCGAGCTGGGACAGGGAGAAGGTGCTGTTAAGTCCGGTTCAGGGGCTGCGGATCGTTGACGGAGTGGAGGGGATTGAGTATGGCGTGACCTTTCTGTCAGGTGACGATCCGGGATACTGGAAGCTCGGCTATACGATCGTCATGCATGGGGATATAGAAGAGGCGGGGTATCATATCTGGATCTCGCTGGAAGAGCCGCATCAGATCCTCATTTATGATTTCAGTACAGGGGAATATCGGAGACCGGAAACTTTGGACTATGAGTTTTTCCAATTTTAGTATAAAAATTTAGTGGAGTAAATTGTGACTATCCTTTTCCAAAATAATGGGATATAATAGAAATATCTGTAAAATGGTATGCAGGGAATCGTGAAAACATGGAAACATTGTTTTTGGGATTCCGAAGGAAAAAGGAGGTATTTGGAAAATGGGATTTTTAACAGGAAAGACAGCGATCATCACGGGTGCGGGCAGGGCAGTCTTAAGTGACGGCAGATGCGGATCGATCGGCTACGGCATCGCGACAGCCTATGCGAAGGAGGGCGCAAACCTTGTCATCACAGGCAGGAATGTCAAGAAGCTGGAGGACGCGAAGGAGGAGCTGGAGCGTCTGTACAACATCAAGGTGCTGATCGTCCAGGCGGATGTCAATGCCGGCGCGGACAATGAGGAAGTGGTAGGCAGTGTCGTGAAGCAGACGATCGACACGTTCGGCAGCATCGATGTGCTGATCAACAATGCGCAGGCGTCCGCTTCGGGCGTGACGCTGGCAGAGCACACGACAGAACAGTTCAACCTTGCGATGTACTCGGGATTGTACGCTGCTTTTTATTATATGAAGGCATGCTATCCGCACCTGACAAAGTCAAAGGGTTCCGTCATCAATTTTGCCTCCGGCGCGGGACTGTTCGGCAATTTCGGACAATGCGCTTACGCTGCCGCCAAGGAAGGGATCCGCGGTCTGACGCGCGTGGCGGCCACCGAATGGGCAAAGGACGGCATCAATGTCAACATCGTCTGCCCGCTGGCATGGACGGCGCAGTTGGAGCAGTTTGAGAAGGCGTATCCGGAGGCGTTCAAGGAGAATGTCAAGATGCCGCCTGCAGGACACTACGGAGATGCGGAGCTGGAGATCGGCCGCGTCTGTGTACAGCTCGCATCGCCTGACTTTAAGTACATGACAGGCGAGACCCTCACGCTCGAGGGTGGCATGGGACAGAGGCCGTGATCTAGTAGTTTTAAGATTAAATATGTGACACATAAAACCTGGTGTAAAGCTTTACATCAGGTTTTTGCTAATTTGGTATTGGTGCGCACTCCTTGTCGTGATACAATGAATACAAGACAAACGGGAAGGTGGAATGGATCAAAATGGGGCAGTTTTTAAACAAGGGGAACAAAAAATTTGCGGATTTTTCCAAAACGAAATATTTTGTGGACAAGACGGAGCTGATCAACAAGCTTCTGGAAAAGGATGCCGACGAAAAGTTTATCTGTAACAGCAGGGCGCGTAGGTTTGGCAAATCGGTGACGGCGGATATGCTTGTCGCGTATTTCAGCAAGGGGGCGGATTCAAGAAGCCTGTTTGAGCCGTTGAAGTGTGCGAAGGACAGGCAGTTTCTGGATAACATGAATCGGTATGATACAATCTTTGTGGATATACAGGCACAGTTTGCAATTGCGCAGTTTGAGAAAGAGAATCCGACGCGATTCATTAGCAGGAATATTGTGAGGGAACTCCAGGAGGAATATCCCGATATTGCGTTAGGAGGGATGGCGTTGATGAATGCAGTGTCCAGAATCTACCACGAGACAGGAAGTCAGTTTGTCATCATTTTTGACGAGTGGGACTATCCTGTCAGGGAACTAGCGGAGGGCAGCGGGGAGCGGTCGGATTATATAGAGCTGCTGCGCGGACTGTTCAAGAACAGCGATGCAAAAGAATATATCCGCCTGGCATATCTCACAGGCATCATGCCGATCGTGCGGAAGAAAGGGCAGTCTGCCGTCAACAATTTCATGGAGTACACGATGACAAACCCGATGGATCTGGCACAGGATATCGGTTTTACAGAGAGTGAGGTGAGGATGCTCTGCGAGCGGTCCGGCGCCGATTATGGGCAGATGCGGGAGTGGTACAATGGTTATGACCTGAATGGGATCGCGATGTACAACCCGCTGTCCGTCGTGCGGGCGCTCTCGAGCGGACGATTCCAGCAGTACTGGACAGTCACAGGCACTTATGGGGATATTGACGATCTGATCAGCAAGAATTTTGACGGGCTCCGCGAGGAGATCATCAAGATGCTCTCTGGGAACCGGATACCGATCAATGTGTCAAATGGCAAAAATGATCTGCAGTATTTCAAAAATAAGAGCGAAGTGATCACGGCACTGATCCATCTGGGATATTTTGCCTATGACGCGGATGCGCGGGAGGCGTATGTCCCCAATAAGGAGATTCAGGAAGTCTTTTATCAATATATGGAGGACAATGAGAGCGATAACCTGTCGCGTTTTATGAAGTTTTCCGAGAAGATCTTAAGTACCGTGCTGGAAGGGGATGCGGAGGAGACTGCACGGCAGATTCAGGGCGTGCACAACGATTTTGTGTCAAGCATTGAGTACAATGATGAAAACTCGCTCTCCTGCACGATCATGATCGCGCTGATCTCCGCCTTCCGGTACTATTACAAGCCGGTGCGCGGGTTTCCATGCGAAAAGGGCTTTGCCGATATTGTCTATCTGCCATTGCCCAATTATCCAAACCGCCCTGTGATCGTGGTGGAGCTGAAATGGGACAAAGGCGCGGACGCGGCGATCGCACAGATCAGGAAGAGGCAGTATCCCGAATCCCTGCGGTCGTTTTCGGGAGAGATCCTGCTGGTGGGAATCGATTACGACAAAAAGACGAAAGAGCACACGTGCGTGATCGAACGTCTTTATGCGCAGACCCGTGCAGAGGAAATAAGCAGCTATGGGAAAAAAGTTTTAGAATAAAAAGGAGTCTGGATATGGATTTTGACACACAGATTATGGTGATTGGCGGGGCAGACGGGCCGACAGCCATCTTTCTGGCTGGCAGGTTTGAGAGTCTGTTTTGCATTTTGGCGCTGTTGATCATGGTGATTTTTTACGGCATCTATTTCGCCAAAAAGATCACGCAGAAACGCAAGGGAATTCAGACGACACAGCTCGGGCGCGGAAAGGAGAAGTCTGTGCGGCGGGTAGAAATCATCATGTCGGCCGCGACGCTCCTCATTGTTCCGGTGGAGCTGATTTCGATCCTGCTCGGGTGGAATCATATGCCGTCGCCGGTGAGGATCGCAGGGGTGGTGACCGGGTTTGTTGGAGATGCGGTTTTCCTTGCCGCGGTGCTGACGATGCGGGATAGCTGGCGCGCGGGGATACCGGAGACGGACAGAACGGAGTTTGTCTCGCACGGTATCTACCGATATAGCAGGAATCCGGCTTTTCTGGGATTTGACCTGATGTATATTGGGATACTGCTGATGTATTTCAACGGTGTTTTATTGCTCTTTACGATATGGGTGATCGTGATGCTGCATCTGCAGATCCTGCAGGAGGAGAAGTATCTGGAGACTGTGTTCGGCGAGGAGTACCGCGTATACAGGGAGTGCACGGGGCGGTACTTTGGCAGGAAGGGGTAACAGACTGGGGTGCGGCGATGTATGACAGGGAGAAAATATGCAGTACTTTAAGGCAGACAGGATTTGATGCAGACAGTTACTGGGTCGTGGCAGGCGCGGCGATGGTATTGCATGGAGTAAAGGCATGTACAAGGGATATCGATCTGGGCTGCAGCCGGAAATTGGCGGATCAGTTGCAGCGGGCGGGATACAGCACAGAAGTTTATGAGGACGGCAGCCGCAGGATTCAGTACCACCCGGATATCGAGATCTTTGAGGAATGGCGGGCGGGAGAGCTTGAAGTGCTTGATGGAATTTCTGTGGTGTCGTTGAAAGGGATCATCATGATGAAACAGCGGCTGGGCAGGGAGAAGGACATGGAGGATATCCGGTTGATCTGCAAGTATATTGAAATGAAGGGAGGATCATATGGGACTTTTTTTAAACATTGGAAATAAAAATTATGCGGAATTTTCCCAGACGCAATATTTTGTAGACAAGTCGGAGCTGATCAACAAACTGCTGAAAAAGGATATCACGGAAAAATTTGTCTGTAACAGCAGGGCGCGCCGGTTCGGGAAGTCAGTCACGGCGGATATGCTTGTCGCGTATTTTAGCAAAGGGGTGGATTCGAGGAGCCTGTTTGAGCCGTTGAAGTGTATGAAAGATGCGCTGTTTCTCGAGAGTATGAATGCATATGATACGATCTTTGTGGATATTCAGGTACAGTTTAAGGCGGCACAGTTTGAGAACGAGGAACCAGTTAGCTATATTAGCAGAAAGATTGTGAAAGAACTTCAGGAAGACTATCCTGATATTGTGTCTGGAGAGACGGCGTTGATGAATGCGGTGTCCGAAATTTATCATGAGACAGGAAGCCGTTTTGTCATTATCTTTGACGAGTGGGACTATCCCATACGGGAACTGGATAAGGGTAACACTGACAGACTGTCGTATATCGAGATGCTGCGCGGATTGTTCAAGAACAACGCTGCCAAATCATATATCCGATTGGCATATCTGACGGGAATCATGCCGATCGTGCGGACGAAGGGACAGTCCGCCGTCAATAATTTCATGGAGTATACGATGATAAAACCGATGGATCAGGCAAAGGATATCGGATTTACAGAGGAGGAAGTCTTTTTGCTCTGTGAGAGATTTGGCGTGGATTTTGAACAGATGAAAGAGTGGTACAATGGATACAATCTGGGTGGAACAGCGATGTACAATCCGCTGTCCGTCGTTCGTGCGGTCTCCGCAAAACGGTTTCAGCAGTACTGGACGGTCACGGGCACTTACGGGGATATCGACGACCTGATCTGCAAAAATTTTGACGGACTCCGGGAGGATATCATCAGGATGCTCTCAGGGAACAGGATACCGGTGGAGGTGGATAACGGCATCAATGACCTGCAGACCTTTGAGGACAAGGAGCAGGTGATCACGGCGCTGATCCATCTGGGGTACTGCGCCTACGATGAGGACACGCAGGAGGCATATATACCAAATAAAGAGATCCATGCTGTATTTTACAAATCCGTCAAAAAGAGTAAAAACGACGGAATGGCACAGTTCATGAAGCTCTCCGAAGAGATTCTGGAGGCAGTCATGGCAGGCGACGGGGAGCGGACTGCCAGACTGATCCAGGGTGTGCACAATGATTTTACGTCCAGTATCGAATACAATGACGAAAATTCGCTCTCCTGCATAGTCATGATCGCGCTGATCGCAGCGTTTTCTTATTATCATAGACCGATTCGGGAATTTCCAAGGGATTTCCAGGAGGAAATCCCTTGGGGTAAAGGTTTTGCCGACATTGTATACATGCCCCGCGCAAACCACCCTAACCGTCCCGTGATCGTGGTGGAGCTGAAATGGGACAAAAGCGCGGAGGCGGCGATCGCACAGATCAGGAAGAAACAGTATCCCGAGTCGCTGAAAGATTATGCAGGGGAAATGCTGTTGGTGGGAATTGATTATGATAAAAAGACGAAGGAGCATACGTGTGTGATCGAGCGCTTTTGCTAAGCATTTTTTCCGGAAGCGGATAAAAGAGATATATGCAGTAGGTATAGCCGCTATTTCAGATTTTGGAGGTGTACGATGAAAAAAATAGGTATATTAGTGACATTGCTTGTTTGGGCGCTGCCATTGAGTATTTTAGGTGTTCATGCTACAGAATCATGCGATGACAGAAATCCGGACCTGTCAAATGTAATTATTGTAGATGGAGTTACGCCTGGGGCTGGAGAATACAGGCAGTATGATAAGATCCATCTGAAAAAGAGGGATTCCGTATCAGCAGATTTACAGTGTGACAACAGTGATGAAGAGGTAAGTTTATTGGACGATGGAAGGATTAGCATAGATCAGGTTTCTCTGACGCCTGGATCTCATAAATCATATGGACCGTATACCTTAAAAAAGGGTGATGTTGTTTCAATAGATGTGAATTGGGAAGAGCCGGGCAATATTTATCTTGCGATCGGGAAGGAATTTGGAAATTTCCGTGGACTAAAAACATCTGGATGGGAAAAAACTGATTTTAATGAGACTTTAAAAGTAAGTGCAGATGGGGGTTACTACATTTTTATAGGAATCCAAAATACAGAAAGTGAGAGTATTGATGGATTGTCTGGGGAAATATCATATCATTCAAATTAATACTATATAGATAGAGGACATGTTGCCAGAAGAGCATTATAACATTGTATAAACTGCGAAGAAATAAGGATGCAATTTATATTTCTATTGGTCCAATTCTCGCAGCGGCATTACAAGTTCCATGTTTATACTCAAAAAGATATACGAAAAAGAAAACGCTGTAAAAGCGGTTTCTTTTTCGTACCGTTTTTTTAATAACTGGTTTCACAAAGAAGTGTCTTTCAGAAAAATTACTGTATGAAACGTAAAATTTTTATCATCATAATAAACCTGTACCTCGCCATGATAAGTTTTACGGTTCTCTCAATGCTTTTCATTCTAAATCCATGATGGTGTTCTGAATCCGGTTTATTCGAGATAAGATATCCGGTTTTCTCCGAAAAGGGATTTTTCCGGCAGGAGTTGATCATCGTTATAACAGTGATATCCGCATTCTCCCTGCGTTGTTCGTTCAGCTCTATAAAAGAGTCTTCCTGCATGGACGCAGAGGCAAACGCATTCAGTTCAGAGCCGGCATAAATTCCATCAGGACCGCCCAATTCTATGTCCAGGAATACAATATCTTTTTCACCCTGATCGGCAAGGTGAGACATTTGTTAATGAGATACTTTCATCTGCAGCGGAACAAACGACAGTTGCGAATGAAACGCAGCTAATAACCTCTGATGAACTACAGAGTGAAACAATTGTTCAAAGCGAAGAACCGGCAAAGACGGAGAGTGCATCAGTGCCAGAACTCGGCAGCGGACAGGAAACGCAAACAACACAAATGGCTACTCCCAAACAGGAAACGCAAACAGCACAAATGCCTCCTGTCAAAGAAGTA
>VSNO01000193.1 GCA_009774375.1 Lachnospiraceae bacterium | reverse complement strand
GCGCCATCGAGCGAAACTTTGAGATGATCCGCAGGAAGGGAGGTTTCGGGAGCTTTGTGAGCAAGCTGATCCCGATGGTGCGCACGCTGATCTCGATTCCGGCGGGCGTGCTGAAGATCAATTTTGTGAAGTACAGCATCAGTTCGGCATTTGGGGTGTTCCTGTGGAATCTCGTATTCGTCGGAGCAGGTTATTTTCTGGGAGATGCTGTTTTTGAGCATATCCATATATGACAGCGGACGCATCGGGAGGAGGGATTATTCGTGAAGATCGCGATGATGACAAATAATTATCTGCCGTTTATCGGCGGTGTGCCGATTTCCATACAGCGGCTGAGCGATGGACTGCGCATGGCGGGACACCAGGTTACAGTGTTTGCGCCCGAATATAGCGGGCAGACAGATACAGGACAGTCAGACAGTGAATGGCTGAATAGCGAGCGGTCAGATAGTATAAAAACAGATAGAGAGAAATCAGTCAGCGCAGAATCAGATAGAAAACAGTCAGAAAGCTGTGATATGATCAGATATCGCGCGCTGATCAAGGGGATCGTCAACGGCGCTTCGGTGCCCGACTGCTTTGACAGGAGGATCGAGCAGGAATTTGCGAGGGGTGGTTTTGATGTGATCCATGTGCACCACCCTATGATGATCGGGTGGACAGCGGCCTATCTGGCTCGGAAATATCACGTCCCGTTGGTGCTCACGTACCACACGAGATATGAGCAGTATCTGCACTATATTAAAGCGTCATGCTTTCAGGGGGCAGTGCCGTATTACATGAAGAATTATATGAAATGCTGTGATATGGTGTTGGCGCCGACACCGCTGATGCAGGATTACCTGTATCAGATCGGCTGCAGGACGCCAGTGCGCGTGCTGCCCACGGGCATATCGGACGACAGCTTTCATGCGGATGAACACGCGGCAGCGGCATTGCGCAGAAAGCTGCTTGGGGCGGATATCGGCAGAAAGCATCTGTTCTGTACGGTGGCGCGGCTTGCAAAAGAGAAAAATCTGGAGTTTCTGTTCCATGTACTTTCGGATCGGAAAAAGATAAAAGGAGAATCCGATTTCCGGCTTGTGCTGGTAGGAGAAGGACCCGAGGAAAAACATCTGAGAAAGCTGGCGGCAAAGCTTGATCTGGCGGAGGAGATCTGCTTTGCGGGGCGCGTGCCGAACGCGGAGGTCAAAAATTACTGCCGCGCTTCCGACCTGTTTTTATTTTCATCGCTCTCGGAGACGCAGGGGATCGTGCTGCTCGAGGCGATGGCAGCCGGCACGCCGGTGATCGCGGTGCGGGCGACCGGTGTGGGCGATATTGTGGTGGATGGCGTGAACGGATTTATGACAGGTGTGTCAGAGACAGCGTTCGGGCAAAAGCTGGATGAGGTGCTGAGCTGCCCGCGCAGCGATCTGGAACAGGGGGCGCTGGACACGGCGCGCAGATATCAGGTGCAGGACATCGCCAGATGTGCGGCGGATCACTACAGGGAAGCGATCGCGGTGCATAAATATACAAACGTTGTTTTCAACGAAAAATTCCTATTACACAAAATAAGTGGTATACTGTAATCATGCAGGGAGTACTGCGATCAGAAATACGGCATCGTACAAAAGGACGCCTGCAAGAATGAAAAAGGGGAATGAATGAACATGGAGACATATCACATTTTGATCGTCGAGGACGATAAGGAAATACGGGAGGGGATAGAGATCTATCTGAAAAATCAGGGCTACAGTGTGTCGCAGGCGGCGGATGGCATCGAAGGACTGCAGCGGATCGAGGCGGAGGAATTTCATCTCGCCATCGTGGATATCATGATGCCGCGGATGGACGGTATCACAATGATGATGAAGGTGCGAGAGAAAGGGTATGAATTTCCGGTCATCATGCTGTCTGCCAAGTCGGAGGAGGTTGATAAGATCATGGGGCTCAATATGGGGGCGGACGACTATGTGACGAAGCCCTTCACGACGATGGAGCTGCTCGCCCGGGTCAACTCGCATCTGCGCCGCTATCAGAGGTATCTCGACGCAGTGACAGAACAGGAAGACCATGACCGGATCCACGTGATCGGCGGCCTTGAACTGAATGAGGACACCGTGGAGGTGGCAGTGGACGGAAATCCGGTGAAGCTGACACCGATCGAGTTCAGGATCTTACTGCTGCTGATGAAAAATCCCGGCAGGGTGTTCAGCGCCGATGAGATCTATGAGCGGGTGTGGAATGAGCAGGCGATCAATACAAACACGATCATGGTGCATGTCAGGAAGATTCGGGAGAAGATCGAGATCAACCCGAACGATCCGAAATATTTGAAGGTGGTGTGGGGTGTTGGATATAAGATTGAAAAACAATAAAAAGGCGCTGCGGACGGCGGCTGTGATCGTGACGCTGGCAGCGGCGGCGTTTGCGCTGATCGTTCTGGACTGCAGGTACCAGGTAAGCGATTATTACGCGCGGCGGGGCAGTGATTTTGAGAGTGAGCCGTTTATCGATGTCCTTTTTCAGTGGAATTATGTGCTGTATCCTGAGGTGCTGGAAAAGGGCGGCGAGCGCGTCAGCACAGAAGAGCTGTATCTATCGTTTGACGAGGAGGAAGTCTCGCAGGTGAATATGGATGATTATTATGGCACCGAGCTTGTATACCAGGGCGGCGGCGAGCAGCTCAGGGCGGAATATCTCTCGGAGATGCAGAACAGCCTGCTGCGCATCGATTCCCTGTACACGACGGAGATCAGTACGAGAATGGACTACTGTGTGATCGACGAGAAGACAGGGACTGTCCTGAAAAATACGGCAAGGGACATAGAACAGCTAAGGGATGAGGAGAATCCGGGGTATGTGTATTACCTGATGGTGTGTTATGACGCAAACGGCAGTATTTCGGACGTACGCGTCAGCGGCAGCGATTCAGAACAGTTTCTGAAAAGTGCGCAGTTGGTGGCAAACAGCAGCAATTCCCCGCTGCTTGACGACAGACAGAAGGTAATGAACTATGTGCTGGTGAACGAATCTGATGTGGTGGATCATCGGATGACGATCACCCAGAAAAACCCGCGGAATGCTGTTTTTATCTATGCCATGACGGAGAAGCAGAGGGAAAATTTCAGCTGGTTTCCGATCTACCGCTATGACGGATACGATACGGTTTCTGTACAAATGCATATTGGTACAGATGATGTGCAGACAGTGTACGAATATGTCGGCGTGGGGCGCTGGTATCAGCTCTTTCTGGCAGGGATCACTGTGATCGTCGGCATTCTTGCGAGGTATAGGAAGCAGTACATGGCGGATACGGCGGGAACAAGGCGTTGCGCGGAGCTGATCCTGGCGGTCCAGTGGATATTGTTCATAGTGTGTTATTCACTTGTCGTGACGCTTGCTTATGTTGTGAATGAGCTTTATGCTACGATCCCGCCGATCGACTTTCTGATCCTGTTTGGCGTGATGATCGTGGTATTTGGCGCATGGTACTGGTGCCTTTTGAGTATCCGCGGCATTTTTGGCGGAGTGCGTGTCTTTCTCAGAGAGCGGAGCCTGACCTGTCGATACTGGCAGAAGATCAAAAGATTTGCAGGGGAGCGATGTAACAGGTGGAAGGAATCGCTTGCAAGTGTGGATCTGGGAAAGAACACAACAGGATTCTTAAAACGCCTGGTCGTACTGCAGTGTCTGCTCCTGTCCCTGGTATGCTGTTTATGGGGATTTGGCATTTTTCTCATCTTCATTTATTCGATCGCGCTCTATTTCGCCCTGCGGTGGTACATCGCCAGGGTACAGAGGGGATACAGGAATCTGCTGCAGGCGACGAACGCGATCGCGCAGGGGAAGTTTGACAATACCTTTGAGGGTGATTTTGGAATCTTTGAGAGCTATAAAGAAGAGCTGTATCAGATCCAGGGAGGATTCCGCACGGCGGTCGAGGAGGAGGTCAAGAGCCAGCGCATGAAGACGGAGCTGATCACGAACGTCTCGCACGACTTAAAGACGCCGCTGACGGCGATCATCACCTACACAGATCTGCTAAAAGGCGAGAATCTCACCGACGAACAGCGCCGTTCCTACCTGGAAACGCTGGAGCGCAAGTCGCTCAGGCTGAAGGTGCTGATCGAGGATCTGTTTGAGATCAGCAAGGCGAGCAGCGGCAATGTCAGGCTTGAACCTGTCGCTGTGGACATCTGCAACCTCATACGCCAGGTGTACCTAGAGCATGAGGACAGGATGACATCAGCCGGCCTGGAAATACGGTTCGACATGCCGGAGGAGAAGATCATATTGCAGCTTGACAGCCAGAAAACATACCGGATCTTTGAGAATCTGTATGTCAATATCACAAAGTATGCCCTGCCGAACACGCGCGTCTATGTCCAGGTGAAAGTGAACGCTGCACAGGGGGAGCACGCACCTGCGGGGACGGTTCATATCGAGCTGAAAAATATCTCCGCGCAGGAGCTGACCGTCAACCCGACGGATCTGACAGAGCGCTTTGTCCGAGGCGACGCCTCGCGAAACAGCGAGGGAAGCGGTCTGGGACTGGCGATCGCCAAGAGCTTTACCGAACTGCAGGGTGGAAGGTTTGGCATCGGGATCGACGGCGATCTCTTCAAGGCCGTGATCGAGTGGGGGTTGCCGGCAAGTGGGAAAGACATTATTTCTCCACTCCGTTCAGATTGATGTGCTCATGTTCCTCCATCGGGATCATGAGATATTTCTGGCCGTCGATCGTCTCATATTTTACCTGTTCCGCCTTGTCGGGCTTCATGCGCAGGAAGACCTCCGCCCAGTTTCTGGCTTCCTCGGGATCGATGGGAGCCTCCATCTTCACGAGTGTCTCGATCTGCTCTGTCTTTTCCTCGTTTTCCTGCCGGGTGTCCTGGAGCTCCTGCTTTAAGGTTGCGACTTCCTCGAGAAGCCGGATCTCCTTTTTCTCTTTGTTGTTTTTCTCGATCGCCTTCTCGTTCACGAGATTCTTTACCACAGGCGGTTTGTCGCTGAACTCTTCTGTGAAATGGCTCTGGATCTGCATCACGGCGGCGTCCGGGATCTCGCTGTCCGCGAGCACCTCTTTGATCATATCGGCGGTGAGTGTGAAGTCCTCTGGCTCCACGAGAACCAGGTCCTCCATCGCCGCGTCGTGCTCTTCGGCGAGATCGTTGAGCTTTTCCTGGATGTTGATCAGCATCGCATCGCTGTCCTTGATGATCGGGGCGATGGCGGTCTTCACGATGCTGCTGAAGGCGTTGTGCTCCTCGGTTGCCGTCCTTTTTGCGCCGCAGCCGAGCGCGGTCTCGATAAAGTCGCGGTGGGAATCCTTGGCGTCCCGGACATAGTATGTGAGGGAGTGGATGTCTGTCGATCGCTCCACGAAGGACGGGAACAGGAATCCGACGTCAGGCGCGCCCACAACCCAGTCCTGTATGCGGATACCGATGCGGTTTAAGTCGGCGCGGTATCCAAGTCCCGGCTTTGACAGATTGACAGGGCAGATGGCGCACAGCAGATAGGTGAAGACCTCCTCGGACTCGTCGAGCTTGAGGTCGTCGTTTGTCCTGGTCATCACATCGTACGCATCGTGGAAGACCAGGATGAGATAGTTGCCGACATAATCGTAATTGTCGATGATCATGTCATAGAGGTGTTCCAGCAGGTCGGGATTTTTCAGCCCGCTCTCGCGGAGTCCCAGAAGGTACTGCTGTTTTCCGCCGGGTTCCTCCTCCTCGCTGGCAAAATTCAGTTCCAGCAGATTGTTTCCGATCGTGCCGGAGAGGGCTTTTTTGGCGATCTCGAGGTACTTGAAAAACTCTTCGTCCTCGAGGTTCAGAAAAGTCTCGTTCAGTTCGACGATTTTGTTTTTGTTCGCGTCCACATAGCAGCCGCACATTTTTGTGATGGTGCAGGACTCTTTCTTAAAGCGTCTTTTTAATTCTAGGATATCTTTGTTTCTAAGCATTTGTGTTCTCCTTGTATTGATTGCACACGGGCACCCAGCGGAAGAGGGGTCTTGTAATATTCCTTTCGCAAATACGGATTGGGCGCACCATTCAGGGTACAGTCCGCGGAAAGTGTATACATTGTATTATAATTATGCGACAACTTAATGTCAAATTTTATTTATCGAATTTTATTTTGATTTTTATTTGAAACGAATAGCTGTAAAATGGGATATAAGGGGTAGGAGGTGGGAAGATGCACAAAAAGGATAAGAGCGGCGTCGACATGGAAGCCGCATATCGGGAGTACGCGGAGCTGGTGTACCGGTTTCTGTATTCGCACACGCATGATGCGGACTGGTCGCAGGAGCTGATGCAGGAGACGTTTCTGCGCGCGGTGGATTCGATTGCCCGCTATGATGGTTCCTGCAAGCTCTCTGTCTGGATCTGCCAGATCGCAAAGCATCTCCTGTGGCAGGATCTGCGCAGGAGGAAGCGGGTGGACTTTGCGGAGCTGCCAGAGGAACTTCCCGACGCCTCCGGCGCGAACGGAGAGGCGAGTGTGATCCGCGGGGAGCGCACACAGGAGCTGTACCGCGCGATCCATCTTCTGCCGGAGCTGGAGAGGGAGGTTGTCCTGTATCGCATGACCGGGGAGCTCTCTTTCCGTCAGATCGGGGAGATCCTTGGAAAGAGTGAGAACTGGAGCAGGACGGTGTTTTACCGCGCGAAACAGAAGATCAGAAAGGAGCTGGAAAAGTATGAATTGTGATATTGTCAGGGATCTGATGCCGGGATATATCGACGGCGTGATCAGCGAGGCGGGCAGCAGTGCTGTGAGGAAGCATCTGGAGGGCTGTGGGGAGTGTAGGCGTATTTTTACGGAAATGAAGGAGGATATGGCGGACCGGTCCATGCCCGAGGAGCGGGCTGTCTTTGATGGATTTAAAAAAATACGCAGCCGTACCCGGTATCTCAGGGCGGCAGCCGCACTGGGGGGATTGCTGCTGGCAGCGCTTGTCATCGGCGTCTTTCTCAAGGTTTATGTCGCGGGAAGCCTGCTGGAACAGGGGGCGGTGATGATTTCCAGCGCCGAGTACGATGAGGAGACGGACAGCCTCACAGTAAAGGGGTATATGACGTATGCCAGCTGCCGCATCAGCCGTGTGGAGTGGAAGGAGAATCCGAGTATCGGTGCCCGCGTTGACTTGTTTGTCTATGCGGCAGAGACATTGCCGTTTGGGAAGGAACAGCAGGATTTTTCTATTACGATACCGGATATGAAGGGAAAGGTGCTCTATATCGTCGGTTCAGATTACGACAATTTCAGGATATATGACTGGAATAATGACC
>VSNO01000192.1 GCA_009774375.1 Lachnospiraceae bacterium | reverse complement strand
ACTTCGGACTGTACGATGAGCTGACAGTCTGGCAGTTTCTGGACTACATGGCGGCGCTCAAAAATATAAGGGACTCAAAAGCGATCGCAGAAGTGCTGGAAAGAACAAACATGACAGCGCTGAGAAAGACGCGTATCCGCAGACTCTCCGGCGGCCAGCGCCAGCGCGTCGGGATCGCGCAGGCACTCCTCGGCAATCCGCAGCTGATCATACTGGACGAGCCGACTGTCGGTCTGGATCCCGAGGAGCGCGTCAAATTCCGCAACATTTTCTCGGAGATGGCGCAGGACAAGATCGTTCTGCTCTCCACACATATCGTCGAAGATGTGCAGGCGGTCTGTAACCGGGTGCTTGTGATCCACGACGGCCTGATCCGCTTTGACGGCACACCCGCCCAGCTCATCGCGCAGACTGTGCATCATGTCGGAACCTGTCACGCACAGCCAGGCGATGATGCACCGGACGGCTGTCAGATCGTCTCCAAAGTCCATACGGCTGACGGGATCCGCTCCCGCATTGTCGCCGAACATCTGCCCCCCTGTGCGCAGAGCTGCGAACCAACGCTGGAAGACGCCTACCTGTACTGTATCCACCGGCCTGAAAACCAGAAAAATATACGAGAGGAGCCTGCCGCAATATGAGACTGTTTTCTTTATACCGTGTCGAGTTCAGGCGCCTGCTGTTGTCCCGGACTGCAGCGATAGCGGCGATCCTGTCCATACTCTCACTGCCGCTGGGCAATCTTCTGACGGCCTTCTCCGGCGGCCGTTCCATGTCCGCCCACTACATTCTGACACCGGTACTGACAGGAACGACTGCCGGCGCCATAGTGTGGGCGGTGGTCATGATCCTGGAGGCCGACAGACTGCAGCGCAGCTGTGTCCATGTACTGACAGACGCCGTCGCACCGCCCGCATTCCTGTCCGCAGCAAGGACACTGGCGCTGATGACACTGTCCGCAGCCGTGACTGTACTCACTGCGCTGGTCTATCTGCCCTGCACCGCCTCCAAAATGTCTTACTTATTTTCACCTGGCTTTTACTTCGCAAATTTTATGGTATTCATGCTCCCGACCTGGTGGGTCTCCATACTGTTTGCAGATGCGCTTTACCAGATCACGCGGCGCGTCGAGCTGACTTGTATACTGTATATCGCGCTTGCCGGCGTGAGCATCAGCGGGATCGCCGCCTCCGATTACTTCATGCGTTGGATCAATCCGTTTGTCATCACGTACTCCGATGGTTTCCCGACCATCTGGCCTCTGCGGATCGGACTGTACACACGGGTTCTATGGCTTGGTATCGCGCTGGGCATATGGCTGTTTTCTATATTATGTATCCGCAGATATCAGAGAGGGCTTGTTTTTTCTATATTGAGAAACATTCAAAAACTGCCTGTTCTGATACCCGCCGTCATGTTCGTCACAGCCGGAATCCTTCTGTGGGATTTTCAGCCCTTTATCGACCATGGCCCCGATGAATACGTTGCTTCGGACAATGTATGGGAAATCGATGATGCCAACAGGATCAGCGCGATCCGGTACAGCCTTGATCTGGATCCCGCAACGGGAACACTCTCCGCAAAAGCGGAATATGACATTCAGGTTCCCTGTCGCGGAGAGGACGTACTGAATCTCAACCCCGGCTACACGATCACCAAAATGACCTATGACGGTGAAAATATCCCATTTCGAACCGTGGACAGCGATATCAACGGACAGCGCCCCACTTATTTCGAGCTTCCGGAGCAGCTTTGCAGCAAGACACTTGTGATCGAGTACAGCGGTTTTCCTACACAGGGAAAATACTGGTCCAACTCCATGGTGCGGGACACGATCGACCGCGACTATATCTCACTGTCCTCCGTTGCGATCGTACCTATCCTGGAAAACTACTATACCGGTGTGGACGAGGCTGCTGTGGCTGACATCACGATCCCCGACAACCTGACGCCCTTTCTGAACCATGAACTGATGACTGACTCCGTCGACAACGGAGATGGAACGAGAACTTGGAGGGCGAGATGTCCCAAATATATCGGCGATCTGACAGCCGGATATTACACGGTCGACGCCTTTCGGATCGGTGACCTGGCGGTTGATTTTGCCTATGGAACGGCATATGAGGAGATTGTCGCGAAAAATGATATCCAACAGACGATCATCGATATTCTCACGTACGGCACAGAACATTACGGGGAACTCTTCTCAGCCAATAACAACCACCTGCTCCTTCGTCAGGAGAGCGCCATGTTCGGGGGCGGTTATGCGCTGCGCGGCGTATCCACATGGTTTGAGACTGTGCTGGCGCCGGATACACTGAGCGACACGGACAAGGGCGCCAGTGCGACAGAGGTCTTTATCCACGAGATGCTCCATCAGTGGTGGGGCGGACTCGGACTCTCCTGTGCAGATGAGGAGCTGTGGAGTTCAGAGGGACTGACTGTCTACTCCACTTACCGTCTTGTCAAAGAAAAATACGGAGAACTCTATGCACAACAGTACTACGTCGATGCGTGGAAGGAGGCCGTGGACGAACAGAACCGAAGTTTCTACAACCGCCACCCGGAATATCTCGATCTGCTCCCGGAACTGTATCAGGCGCAGATCCGGTCTGCGAACAAAGTCATCAACCAGTATCAGCGCATGCCGCTGATGATCCTGAAAGCAGAGAAGCTGGTCGGGGGCGAAGACAAGATGGACGAGATCCTGCGCCAGATGTATGCGGAGCGGGATCAGTATCAGGAAAACGACTTTTACTTTACTGATTTTCTGAATTATCTGGGATTGACAGAGGAGGATCTGAACCTTGAATAAGATGTGTTTTCTCAAAATATTGTGTTATGAACTGCGGCGGGCGCTCATGAACAGACTCTTTTTGGGACTGCTGCTCATGAACGGTCTGTCCGCATGGTTTTTATTGTCCTATGACATCATCAGGGGCACTGCGTACACTGCACCCTTTTCCGTGTGGAGCTACTGCACTTATCTCGGCAGGACGCTCCCAGTCGCGGCGGTCACAGTTTTGCTCCTGCTGTCCAGTTACTACAGTAAAAAGCAGAAGCAGGTTGAGATCCTGACAGCCGCCGCCCCGTTCTCGCCCTTTGATCAGGTCACGATACGGACGGTGACTGCTGGCATCTGCTTTCTGCTGATCAGTCTCGTGGTGATCCTGCTCGCACTGTTATTTTACATGCGCCTTTTTGGATTTCGAAACTTTGCGCCGTTCATCCTGCCGTCCGTCCTGCTCCTGCTGCCTTGTTTTATATTGGTAAATGGTCTGGGACAGCTCCTCGGCAGCCTGCACTGCGGCCTGATCTATGTTTTGATGATGGCTGTCCTTGTCCTTTGCAATGTCACAGGTGTCTTTGACCTTTTTGGCGCGGGATACTTCTCGTCCGTTCCGCTGACGCTCCCTGCCGGTGCGGACGGTGAGCCGGCATTTACGGTCGGTGCCGGATTTATTGCCGCCCGGCTGCTGTATCTCGCGCTTGGCGCCGCCTGCATCTATCTCACCGCAGCGCTGTCAGCCCGCAAGTCCAGAAAAGCCTGACCTATTGGTCCTGATCTGTCCCGGCTACATCCACGCCCTCGATCCTTACCGCATAAGGTCCCTCATATTCGTCATTCTGATAGCGCTCTTTGGAAAAGAGCATATTTGCCTGTACTGCCAGGATACTGCCGTTGACCGATCCGCCTGTCACGGGTGTCACTTTTTCACCGTCATACAAGAACGCCAGGCGGATCTCCCCGCCAAAATGCCCGGTCATGATATCCATCTGAAAATCCGAAAAGCTCACGATGTGCAGATACGGGGACGCTTTCAGCTCTTCCATCGTCCTGCTGCCGACGGGAACCGAGATGCTGGTATAATTTCCCGTGGGTTCGATGCCAAGATAATAAGAATACCTGCATCCCCCGTGAAACATTTTCAGCGTCCCGTTCTCCATCAGCAGTCGGTCCTTCATCGCAATCCCCTCATCGCTGTAGGGTTCTTTCGCTTTCATGTATATCGTGAGCGCATCGCCCTGTATCGCATCGCCCTGCACATGATCGCCGATCTGATAATTGGAATACTTCTGGTAAACGACGCCCGCACTGGAACGCCCGCAGTAATACTGCATGATCTCCTGCAGGTTCTTCCCCGACAGAAGGATCGTGTATTTTCCTGCCCTGGGCGCTCTTTCTGCCTCCGCCCTTGACTGTGTCATCGCAAGCGCTTCCGCCACATCCTGGCGCAATGCGTCCAGTTTGGCATCATGATAAGAAAAATGGTGATATGTCTCCACATCCTGCGGTTCGACACACTGTACCACATACTCTCCGGAAACCAGATATGTCTCGTAGCTGACATCCACCCCTCTGGAATTTACGATCCGGCGCACAGTACGCGTCGTAAATACTTCCGCAGAATTGATAAACACTTTCTCAGAATTGTCCGCTTCGTACAACGCCTCCACGATCTGCCGGGTGCTCTCCTCGAGACTCTGACCCGCAAACTGGCTGTCCGCTCTGACAAACTCTTCCCTTTTTCCGGCATTCAGCTCATAGTATTCGTTGCTTACCAGCGCTGCTGCATGGTACGCTTTCTGCAGCGATCGCCTGATCTCTTCCGTATCCATTTCCGGGTGGATGATGACCGCCGAAGAACCAAGTTTCTTTTCTCCGTCCTGCTCATGCGGACAAAATACGACAACATCGTAATCTGTCAGATCCGTCCGCCTCTTCAGATCCAGTTTTTTCCTGACAAAAAAACATTCTATCGACGCCTGCACACTCTCCATGATGCGATATTCTTTTATTCCCAGCTGCGCTAATACAGCTTTGATCTGTTCTATCAACTTTTATCCCTGCCTTTCCTGATACTTTAACCCAGACGGATCTTTGCCTTGATATAAGGACCTCCATCCGATACCTTCACCCACTCCTTATATCCTTTTCCACACATGCCGCTGCCGCCGAGATACACATTCTCTGACATCATGGAGATCGACTTTAACAGATCTGGTACATAGCCTGTGAGGACGATCGGCGAAAAGATCTTCCCCGTCAGTCTGCCGTCACGGATCTCCCTCGCGATATTGACCATGCACTGAATTCCCCAGTTCTTTGGATCTTCCATGCCGCTCTTCGGATTTTCCAGCAGGAATCCATACCGGATCGATGCGATCATCTCTTCTTTTGTGTCTGCACCGCCCTCAAAAAAGGTGTTGGTCATGCGCGTGTACGCCTTCCTGCGGAAACTCTCCCTTCTCCCGTTTCCAGTCGGCTCTGTGTTCAGTACCAGGGCGGACTGCAGGTCACTGATCCCGCTTTTCAGGATTCCCCGATCGATCACTGTCGTATCGTGTGCCATCGTTCCTTCATCATCAAAATAATAGGTCGCCACCTCCCTAGCTGCCGTGGCGCCGTCATGCATTGTGACAAGATCTGATGCCACGCGCTCACCCACATACTGTTCCGCAAGTGCACGCTTCTTCACAAACATGTCCATCTCGACACCATGGCCAAACGCCTCATGCACGATCATGCCTGTGACCTCCGGCGAACAGATACAGTCGTATTCTCCCGGCGTGATCGTCTCACTGTCGAGAAGCTCCAGCACGGCTTTCGCGCATTCCTCGATATCCGCATCGATCTGTGAAAGCACTTCTGCACCGCCCAGATTGGAGTACGTCCGGTAATATGTCTTGAACTCCTCCCAATAATACGCGACAAAACAAAGCAGGCCTGTCATCCACATCACAATCTGTTCCATCATGCGGTCTCTCGACCAGAACAGTTTCGTGTATCTCTGATAACTGGCGCTCACTTGGCAATCCAGGATCTTTTCGCTGAATGCCAGTCCTTCATCCCTGATCTTTACAAAATGCGCCAGTATCGCATCATCTCCCAGCGTTTCGGGATCGATCTCATAATCCGTACTGCCGCAAAACTCCGCCTTTTCCTCTGCCGGCACATGATATTCGCTCTCGCATAAGCCTTCTGGCATGACCTTATCAGAGGACTCCACCAATTCCGCGATGCGGGCGCAGAGATCATCCAGATCTTGCTCCGCGATCTGGTTAAAAGAATACTCCGCATAATGCTTTCCATCCGATACTTTCACCACGAATCCCCTGGAAGTGCCGCGTTTTGCCTCGCTGACACTCATATTTTTCCTTGAAACACTGTAGTTCCCTGACTTTGCGTCCTCCGCCAATATCGATGCATACGGATACCGCTCCAGCAGCATATCCAATAACTTCTTTAGCAGCGGTTTCTTTTTCTGAATAAATAAACTTTCCTGTACTTTCATGTCTGCTCCTTCCTATTTCATTTTTCATGCATTGTCCGCATATGATCCTCCCCTTTTATCATGCTCCTTCCTCGTTTAGATTCACCAGCTTCATGGTATCCATGTCAAGCCGCCTGTAGAAACAATTGTTTACCACTCCTCTGTATGACGTGTGACAGATGTTCCCATTCATCGGACGGACTTTGTATACCAGCGAATTCTGCTCGCAGTTGACCAGGATCTCTGTCAGTTCAAACTCATTGCCCGATGTCTTTCCCTTGTGCCATAACTCGTTCCGCGAAGTGCTCCAGAGCACCAGTCTGCGCAGTCTGACTGACTCGAGCAGCGCCAGCTCGTTGGTATATGCCACGAGAATCACCTCGCTGGTATCCGCGTTCTGGATCGCGACAGGGATCACCTCCTGGCCGGACATATCCGCGATCTTCTTAAAATCCAGCCGCAATTCGTTTGTCTCTTCAATATAGCCCATTTTTGTTTTCTCCTATTGATATTTAGTCTCTGAACCGTCCTTTACCGCCCAGCGCATCTTGGTGGAACGCGCGCGTCCGTTCTGCCTGCATTCCTCCGCAGACGGACGCATGACCTCCTCGGAGATCTCACGGAACACGCCCTGTTTCTTTCCCAGTTTGAAGGCTTTCTTGACCATTCTGTCCTCGCCGGAGTGAAAAGTCAGGATCGCCGCCCTGCCGTTCGGCGCCAGCACATCGGGAAGCTTGCCGAGAAATGCTTCGAGCACTTCGAATTCGCTGTTCACATCGATGCGCAGTGCCTGAAATGTGCGCTGACAGGTCTTTTTGACGATCTCTCTCTTCCCGCCGTCATCAGGCAGCGCGGACAACGCCCGCTCTATGACTGCTTTTAGCTGTGTGGTCGTCTGTATCGGCTCCCTGCGGCGCAGTGTCCTGACGATCTCGGCGGCGATCTCTGCCGCATAGGGCTCGTCTGCATTTTCTACGAGCATTCCTGTCAGCTCGTCCTGTGTCAGTTCTTTCAGGCGCTCTGCCGCAGATACCCCCTGTCCGGGATCCAGCCGCAGATCAAGCGGTCCCTCCACCTTGTAAGAAAAACCCCTGCCCGGATCATCGATCTGCATGGATGACACGCCCAGATCCGCGAGGACAAAATCAAACGGTCCGTGCTC
>VSNO01000191.1 GCA_009774375.1 Lachnospiraceae bacterium | reverse complement strand
CCAGCATTGGCATAGGTATTTTTCTTACGCAAAAATTTTGCCATTTTGCGTCAAAAATCATTGATAAGTGGCCTAATCCCATCCCCATAAACTGGAAGGGACTGCCTCCTGCCGACAGTCCCTTTCCTGATCCCATTAACACTTTTATTCTGACAGACTGTACTCCATCATCTCGTAGACGAGCCGCGAGCCCTCCGCGATCTCGGGCGGGAGCAGCGCACGCGCGACACACTTTGTCTCGCCCGGCGCATCGTCATCCTTCCGCAGATACGCATAGTCGCCCTCAAGGCTGTCGACCGTGTAATAAATCTTATCCAGCAGCATGATGCACTACTCCCCGATGATTTCCTTCACAGCCGCCGCGATCTTGTCACACTTGCAGTTTGCGAAGAAATATTCTCTGAATCTCTCACCGCTCAGCGCGCCCTTGCACAGCTCCCTGTCAAGCTTTGGCAGGATATCGCACAGGTCTGTATGCGTCACTGTCTTCACCTCGTCGAGGATCTTTTTGTTTCTCTGCTCCGGCACCACGCGCTCCTTCGGGTATCCGCCGCCGCCCGGTGTGCCAAACAGCTTCTCGAATATGTATTCCAGATTGAGCTCTCCGCCCCAGCCAAAATTCTCCGCAAACGGAAGCGCCACACAGTTTCCGTCATTCACCTGGGAGAACAGATATGCGTCAAGCGGCGACTCGATATGTCCGCAGAGCACCTTGGGAAATGCGTTGCACGCGAGCATCGCGCCCTCGCCTGTGCCGCAGCCTGTCACGACGAAATCCGCCGCTCCGGAATTCAATAAAACTGCTGCCAGGATCCCGTTCTGCACATACGTCAGCTGATGCTCATCCTCCGCAGCGTACATCCCATAGTTAAATACCTCATGCCCCATCGGCTCCACGACCTTTTTGAGCGTCTCGCAGATCATGGCGTTCTTTGCCGCCTGGCTGTTCTCGTTGATCAGTGCAATCTTCATTTGTTGTCCATCCTTTCTTATTTATATACTTTATATACATTGATACGGTCTGCACTGCCTTAGTGCATAAATACAGTATACCACCAACCCGCCTGTCTTTTCCACTGTTTCTAAAAACTTAATCGAGCAGGTTCCTCCGGGTGCCCGTGTGCATAAAGAAGGCTGCCAGAAGCAGCCCTCTCTTTCTACTGATCTTATTCCTTATCCTGGAAGATCCCGGCGATCTTCTCCGCCAGCGCATCTGCCAGCTGTCTGTGCCCCTCCATCGTCAGGTGCATGAAATCGATATCGTTGACGGGCGCCGTGATCACAGCATCCGCGTCCATAAAATGACAGCCCGCAAGCTCCGCGATCTTTGCGAACTCCTGCGCAAGCTCCTCCGATTTCTCTGCACAGCCGCACCCCATCGTCGCACCGACGTCCGAAGTGATGTACCGCCCGTCGATGTTCTGCGGCGACACGATCAGGATATTAGCCTTCCCGCCGCTCCAGCAGTCCGTCGTCGCGACCGCCTTGGCAACAAGCCGTTTCAGCCCCAGTGCGATACACGCCGCCGAGGAACCGAACCGCTCCTTGGTGTCATTCGTCCCGAGCATGATCACCAGCAGGTCTACCGGCTCATGGCTCATCAGACACGGATAGATGTACTCCAGGCCGCTCAGTCCCTCGTGGATCGGGTCCTGAAAACAGGTCGTGCGGCCGCTCAGCCCTTCCTCGATCACAAGATATCCGTCCCCAAGCTTTTCCTGGAGAAGGCAGCACCAGCGCTGCGTCTCATCAAACCGCCCGCCAGTGGCGGCACAGTATCCGTGCGTGTTGGAATCCCCGAAACATACGATGTGCTTTCTCATATCCTACCTGCCTTCTACTGCCTTGATAAAACGCTGTGCGATCTCGAGCGGTCTAGTGATGGCGCCGCCGACCACAACGGCGTAGGCGCCGGCATCCAGCATTTCCACCGCCTGTTCCGGGCTGTGCACCCTTCCCTCTCCGATCACCGGAACGTCCACCGTGGCAGACAGTTTTCTCACCAGCTCATAATCCGGTCCGTCCGATTTGACAGAGTGCGCAGTGTAGCCGCTCATTGTCGTCCCCACGAGATCCATGCCGAGCTTCCACGCGTTCACACCCTCCTCGTAGGTGGAGATATCTGCCATCAGGACTGCGTCCGGATACTTTGTGCGCACCTCGGTGATGAACTCGCTGATGCTCTTTCCATCCCCGCGCTTCTGATCCGTGCAGTCCAGTGCGATGATATCCGAGCCCGCCTCCACGAGCGCATCCACTTCTTTCATCGTGGGCGTGATATAGCTCTCAAACCCATCGTACTGCACTTTGATCAGACCGATGACGGGCAGTCCTGTCTCCTCCTTGATCGCCACGACATCTCGGATGCTGCTGGTGCGTATCATCGGCGTTCCCGCCTGTTTTGCCGCGCGCGCCATCAGATACATGATCGATCTCTCCTCCACATACAGGGGTTCCCCCGGAACGGCCTGACAGGATACGATCACTTTGCCTTTGATCTGTTGAAATAATTCCTGTTTTGTCATACTGCTCATCCCTGTCCTTTCTATAAATAATACTTTCTATACGATAAAGCGTTCCATAGCCTGATCGATCATCTCCGCGCACTTCTTCACCTGGGGCATATCCTCGGGAATGAGTGCCGGGAGCGGTCTGCGGACACCGCCAAGATCCAGTCCCTCACGGATCTTGATGATCTCCTTGATCACGCCGTACAGGTTTCCGTGGCATGCGCACATCGCGTAGATGATCTCGTTCGCCGCATACTGAACCTGCTGCGCTTCCTCCAGTTTTCCTGCCTTTGTCAGCTCCATGATCTTGAGATAGAGTTCAGGCATCACACCGTATGTACCGCCGATCCCGCCGTCCGCACCGATCGCCAGACCCGCCACAAGCTGCTCGTCAGGACCGTTGAACACGACAAATCCCTCGCCGCCCTCAGCCTTGAACATCTGGATATCCTGTGTCGGCATAGAGCTGTTCTTCACGGCAGCCACTCTCGGATTTTTTATCATCTCGCGAAACAGCGGCATCGTCAGGGCGACACCCGCAAGCTGCGGAATATTGTAGATGACAAAATCCGTGTCCGGCGCCGCGCCCGAGATGTCATTCCAGTACTGCGCGATAGCATACTCCGGCAGATGGAAATAGATC
This sequence comes from Lachnospiraceae bacterium, assembly GCA_009774375.1. GTDB lineage: Bacteria > Bacillota > Clostridia > Lachnospirales > Lachnospiraceae > COE1. Next base: position 4,369 of record VSNO01000191.1, on the reverse strand, counting down.
GGCGGAATGGCGGCGATGGCATCCACGCCAAGGCTCTGCGCATGCGCTGCAAGCTCCATGCTCTCCGCCGTGTTGTTGCACGCCACATGTGCGATGATGGTCAGCTTCCCGCCACTCACGCGCACCACGCGCTCCAGCGTCCGCTTCCTGTCGTCCACGCTCTGATAGATACACTCACCCGAGGAACCGCCCACATATACGCCTTTTACGCCCTTCCTCACCATATATTCCGCAAGCTGTTCCACGCGCCCCTCGTCGACCTCGCCCTTCTCATCATAGCAGGCATAGAACGCCGGAATGATTCCCTGATATTTGCTGATGTCTCTCATTTCTGCCCCTTTCTGCGCGCCGCGGCACGCCCTTTATTTTTTATCCTACATACACTTTAATGACTGCTTTCTTTACCGCAGAAGGACTGCCCGCCGCCAGCTTGACCTTGTGCGCGTCTTCCGGCAGGGTGATCAGCGCCTTTCCCGGCGTCAGCCTGATATAGTGCTCCACGAGTCCTTCCACCTCCAGCAGATCCTTCTCCTCGTCAAAGGTTTTCACGGACACTCTCGCCATATCCGATACGCCCACGATCTCATCGCCTGTCACCGTCATATGGATATCCGCATATTTTTTGTGCGCTTCAAAAAAACCTTCCTCCTCGGGGATCGTCTCGTAGTCAAACACATTCATGTACACCATCTTGCCGTCAATGTCATAGTGTCCCGCCTGTATGCCGTCCAGCGGATGACTTGCCAGATAATCGACCGCCTTATCCAGATATTCGCCCAGACCGCGGTAATGTTTTATATTCGCTATCTCTGTATAGATCATCTCAAACCTCCTATCCTTTGACTGCACCCATCGTGATCCCCTTGGTAAAATACTTCTGGAAAATAAGGAAGATCGCAATGATCGGGATCGCCGCCAGCGATGCGCCCGCCATGATCAGGCCGAAATCCGTCGCGTTCTCCGCCTGCAGTTTCGCGATACCAAGGGAGATGGTCAGGTTCTTCGTGCTGGTCAGCATGATCAACTGCATGAAATAGTCGTTCCAGGAATTGATGAAGGTAAAGATCGCCAGCGCGCCGATACCCGGCTTGATCAGCGGGAGCGCGATCGTGTAGAACGTCTTCCACTCATTGGCGCCGTCAATCTTTGCAGCCTCCATCATCTCGCCCGGAATGCCCTCGGAGAACTGCTTCATCAGGAACACGCCGAACGGCCAGCCCACGATCGGGAAGATGACCGCCCAGATCGTATTGTACAGCTCCAGCGATGCCATCTCGCGCAGCAGCGGAACCAGGATGACCTGCTTTGGCAGCGCCATCGCGCACACGATCAGGGAAAACACGACCGTGCGTCCGACAAAACGCTTCTTGGCGAGCGCATAGCCGGCCATAGCCGACGTGATACAGGTGAGCAGCATCGCCACCACCGCCATGAACACTGTGTTCAGCAGCCAGCGGATCGCCGCCGGCACATCCGGTCCTGCCAGGCTGATGTTGGTAAACGGGATATTGATCTCCCACAGGGCTGCCACCTGTCTGCTGAACAGCTTCCTGTAGTTGTCGAGCACCCACTCCTGCGGCCACCACTGCGGCGTCGTGGAATTGATGGCTGCCGATGTCTTGAAGGATCCGATGATGATCCAGTAGAGCGGAAAGGCAAATGTAAATGCCAGGATCGCTATGATGATGACCGATATGATCTTGTAACAGGCCGAACGGTTAAACTGCTTCTGTTTCATATGCATTTCCCCCTTTCCTACTTGCTCTCTGTCATCTTGAACTGCACTGCGGAGAGCAGGGCTATGATGATCGCCAGAACCACGCCCATCGCATTTCCGTAACCATAGCGGTACAGCTTGAACGCATTGTAGTAGATATAGTACATGATCGTGTCCGTGCTGTGGTTGGGTCCGCCGCTTGTCAACAGCTGTATGAGCGCGAAGCACTGGAAACTGTTGATGGTCGTGATCACCAGGATGTACAGCGTGGTCGGCATGATCTGTGCCCACTTGATCTTCCAGAAGCACTGGAACTTGGTCGCACCGTCCACCTCCGCCGCCTCCACGAGCGACTGGTCCACATTGTTGAGCGCCGATACATACAGCACGATCGGCTGTCCTACCGAGGTTGTCAGCAGGATCAGTATGATACACCCCAGCGCAAACTTCTCGTCACCCAGCCAGTTGATGTTCTTCTCGATCATACCCGTGCTGGTTCCTATGTAATTAAATATACCATAATAATTGTTAAACATCCACTTCCATACCACTGCAACAGCAACCGAACCTGTCACGACCGGAAGATAGAAGATACAGCGGAATGCTGAACAGGCAGGACCTGCAAGGTCATAGATGACCGAGCTCACCCACAGTGAGAAGATACAGGTCACCGGCACGGAGACCACCACGATGATCACCGTATTTTTCAGTGCACCGAGAAACACCTTATCCTGAAACAGTTCCACATAGTTGGCAAAACCGATAAAGATGTCCTCGCGGTTCATCGTCGCATCAAAAAAACTTGTGAACACGCACTGCACCATGGGATAGATGACAAATCCCAGAAAAAAGAGCAGACTCGGGAGCATAAATGCATACCCCGCTATCGTCTCCCGGCGCACCAGTGCTTTGCTCATGCTGCTGCCACTATTTTTTGCCATGAGGATTCCTCCTTCCAAAATCTTATTAAGAAGCGCCCCTCCCACATCATTTCTGGAAGGGGCGCGATCCTGCCTGCTCTACAGCATGCTGAATATCACTGTGCTGCTGTCGCCGCCGCATTTGCTGTTGTCACAAACTCCTCGACTGCTGTCTTGACGTCTGCGCCGGAGCCGATCTGCTGAAGCATGTTCCACCATGCTGTACGAGCTTCTGCCCATCCGCCTACTACCTGATAGTAGTCGCCCATATACTCAACAAATTTTGCGTACTCTGTCATAAGTTCGTCGCCTGCATAGATGTCTCCAAGATCCTTTACAGGCCAGAAGTTGGATGCCTTCACGCTCTCCACAGCCTGCTTCTCGTCGTTTGCCATAAAATCTATAAAGGTCTTTGCTGCCTGGATCTTCGCCTCATCGCCGTTATCGAAAATACCAAATCCCCAGATACCACCGCAAAGCTGTGGTCTGCCATCCTCTGAAGGGAATGCCATCGGCAGGACTTCGAAATTGATATTTCCCTGATCCTGATTATTCTTTTCCTGTGTTGCGTTCCAGCAGAATGCCATTGCAAATGTACCATTGCAGAACATATTGACCTCGTCGCCGCCGGCAATGGAAGCGTCAAAGTTGATACCGTCCATGCTCTTCAACAGCTCGAGCGCCTTGACATTCTCCTCGCTGTTTGCCGTGTACTCTGTGTGCTCCGCATTTGTGAACGTTCCACCATACAGGTTGTTCACCAGTGCACGTGTTCCCTGGTCGCCGCCCTGCCCGCTGCAGTACACTGCGCCTACATTGGTCTGGCCACTGTCATACACCGCCTGAACTGCCTTCTGGAAATCCTCTGTTGTCCATGTACCGGTCTCTTCGTCCAGATACTGAAGCGCATCTGCCGCCTCGAAGATGTCCCTGTTGATCGCCATCGTATGTGCCGTCATGCAGAGCGGATACTCATAAAATACACCATCGCTGCCCATGCACGCGCTCTGTACGGAATCATAGATCAAAGACTTCGCCTCGTCTGTCCAGAGGTCTCCAAGATCCACCATCAGCCCTTTCGCGCCCCAGTTTGCCACCAGGCGCTCCGGTCCTTCCAGAACGAGATCCGGTGCCTGCTTGCCCTCGATCGCGGTGTTGATCTGGTCATCGCCGTTGGTGTAATCCAGATACTCGACCGTGACATGGATGTCAGGATAGACCGCATTGAAATTTGCGATCAGGCCGTCAACCACAGCGGAATCGCCCCATTTGCCGACCGGATAGGTCCACAGTGTGATATCTGCTGCCTGTGCAGTGTCTGCAGGCGCCACTGCTTCTGTCGATGCCTCCGTCTTCTCTGCAGGCGCTTCCGTGTTCTCTGCAGGCGCTTCTGTCTTCTCTGCAGGTGCCGGTGCGGGATCTGCAGCTGTCTGGTCTGCCCCCGCATCTTTGCCGCCGCATGCAGCAAGGGAACATACCATAACGCAGCTCAATGCCAGTGCCATAACTTTACGCTTCTTCATAATAAGCCCTCCTTTGATGGAAATGTTAAAAAACATTTAAAAAAATGTTAAAAAAGTGTAACCATAATTCGGTTTGACATCATTGTACTTTCGTTTTGTTTTTTTGTCAATACATTTTTGAAAAAGATTTTTTGCTTTTTTCTTTTTTGAAATTTTTTTTCATTTTTCTTTCAATACAATTGCCACAGCAAAAATAATATGATATATTA
>VSNO01000190.1 GCA_009774375.1 Lachnospiraceae bacterium | reverse complement strand
ACCGAGATCTGCACCGAAACCAGCCTCTGTCACAACATAATCGGCTGTCTTTAAAGCGGTCTTTGTCGCGCGCACACTGTTGCAGCCATGCGCGATGTTTGCAAACGGACCTCCGTGAATGATCGCCGGTGTGTGCTCAAGCGTCTGGATCAGGTTTGGCTTGATGGCATCTTTCAGCAGTGCAGCCATAGCGCCCGTCGCATGGATCTGCCCCGCAGTCACAGGTTTGCCCGCATGATCATACGCCACGACCATTCTGTCCAGCCGCTTCTTCAGATCTTCCATATTGTTGGCAAGACATAATACCGCCATGATCTCGGACGCCACAGTGATCACAAAGTGATCTTCCCTGACAAACCCGTCCATCTTATTTCCGAGTCCCACCACCACATTTCTAAGCACCCTGTCATTCATGTCAAGGCATCTCTTCCACACGATCTGCCTGGTATCGATCCCCAGCTCATTTCCCTGCTGGATGTGATTGTCAAGCAATGCCGCACACAGGTTGTTTGCCGCTGTGACCGCATGAAAGTCCCCTGTGAAATGAAGGTTTAATTCCTCCATGGGAACAACCTGCGCCATTCCGCCGCCTGCCGCGCCGCCCTTAATGCCAAAACACGGACCAAGCGAAGGCTCGCGGAGCGCGATGACCGCCTTCTTTCCCAGCCTGCCAAACGCCTGGCCAAGACCGACACTTGTGGTGGTCTTCCCTTCTCCTGCCGGAGTCGGATTGATCGCAGTCACAAGGATCAGCTTCCCCTCCTGATTTTTTTCTGTTTTTTTCAGATAGTCTTCGGAAATCTTTGCTTTATACTTTCCATACAGTTCAAGGTCATCTATCGTCAGATCCAGCGCCTTTGCAACCTCAGTAATGGGGTATAATTCAGCCGCCTGCGCAATCTCAATATCAGATTTCATAAATTGTGATCCTCCTTTGCAGTATACGAACCCATAACAAATACCTATTTTAATAGAATACCATTTATCACAGTCTCTGTCCATTAAATTATAGGTGTTCTTCCATATAATTTTCAAACTGCTCCATGCTCATTAAGATACGGCGGGGTTTCGTCCCCTCCTCTGCGCCGACGACCCCTGCATCCTCGAGCTGGTCTACAATGCGCGCAGCGCGGTTAAAGCCGATCTTGAACACACGTTGGAGCATCCCGATCGATGCCTTATCCTTCTCGATCACAAACTTTGCTGCCTCCGCAAAGTAAGCGTCTGTATCATTTCCGCCGCCGGAGCCCGGACTGCCCGATGCCCCGGAAGAAGACTGCATCGTCTTGATCCTCTCCTCAATGTCACTGTTGTATGTAGTATTGCCAAGCATCTGGTTCTTCAGGAAGTCGACCACATCGGACACCTCGGAATCAGACACAAAAGCGCCCTGCACGCGGGCTGGTTTCGTATATCCTTGTGGATAAAAGAGCATATCGCCTTTTCCCAGGAGTTTTTCCGCGCCATTCATATCGAGGATCGTGCGGGAATCCGTACCGCTTGATACGCTGAACGCGATCCTGCTCGGCATATTTGCCTTGATCAGACCTGTGATGACATCGACCGACGGACGCTGTGTAGCGATCACCAGATGGATTCCGCACGCCCTTGCCAGCTGCGCCAGACGACAGATACTTTCCTCCACCTCGCCTGATGCCACCATCATCAGATCCGCCAGCTCGTCCACGATGATCACGATCTGCGGCAGCTTTTGAACCGGCTCTCCGTCCGGCGTCGTTTTTCCCATCTCCGCCGCTTTATTGTATCCTTTCAGGTCACGAACATTCAGATCCGCGAACTTTTTATAACGGTCATTCATCTCCGTCACGCCCCAGTTCAACGCGGCAGAGGCTTTCTTAGGATCTGTGACGACCGGAATCATCAAGTGCGGAATACCGTTGTACACACTAAGTTCAACCACCTTCGGATCGATCATGATCAGTTTCACATCCGCCGGATTCGCCTTGTATAAAATACTCATAATGATCGTATTGATACAGACCGACTTACCCGAGCCTGTAGCGCCTGCGATTAGCACATGGGGCATCTTCGCAATATCCGTGACCACGACCTGCCCCGCAATATCCTTTCCGACTGCAAATGCAAGATTTGACGAAAACTTCTGAAAAGTATCCGACTCCAGTAAATCTCTGAGTGCCACGGCACTTGTCTCCTTGTTTGGAACTTCGATACCGACTGCAGCTTTTCCAGGTATAGGTGCCTCGATCCTGATATCCGTTGCCGCCAGATTCAATTTGATATCATCTGTCAGTCCCACGATCTTGCTGACTTTTACCCCCTGTTCCGGTTGCATTTCATATCTTGTCACGGAAGGTCCCTGACTGATATCCGTGATCGTCACTCTGACTCCGAAGGTCTGCAGCGTCTGCTGCAGGTGCAACGCTGTCTCCTTCAATTGATTCGCTGTATCACCCTTTCTCCCGTCGCCCTTCCTGAGCAGATCCAGCGGTGGAAACATGTACGGTTTCACGGCCTCCTCCTCAACCTTTTCCACATGTTCCTGTATCTTCATTTCTTCCTGCATGATCTCCGCTTTATCCGCTTTCGCAGGTCTGGAGACTACGGTATCCTCCGTCATCGGTTCCGGCATGCTGTTGATCGCATCGGAATCATACTCCGCTGCTTCAAATCCATCCCAGAAAGACTGTCTTGCCGAGACACCCGGATTATCAGCAAAATAATCATTCATCACTTCGCCGCCGGCAGCTTCGTCCTCAAACAGCTCATTACCTGTCAGCGCTTCTTCCGGCATACTGCCAGCTGCCAGCTCTTGATCTGCCGCGCCGAGATCTGTCATCTCGTCAAATGTCATTTCTCCATAAGGATCCTCCGAAGCATTTTCATAGGAAACGATACCTTCACCATTTGCCGTTTCGTCATATTGACCGTCGCTATAGTTCTCTTCGTCATATTGTCCGTTCGTATCTGCCGCCCCGGGATACACCGCCTCGCAGGGTTTTGCTTTGATCTCCTCAAATGCGTCTGTATCCGCCTGATCCATCTCCTCATCCAGCAGGACGATCTCATGAATATCCTGTGATCTTTCCGGCTTGAAGGTTATCGCGGAGCTTGACATCACTCCCCTTGCCCTTTTGTCCATCCTTCTGACATTTTCCCGGGGCTGCTGGACTTTTTCCCGCTCTGTATTTTTTACGCGCTTTGGACGTCTCTGGCGCACTCTTTCCTCATATGCCAGCTCTTCGGTCTGCTCATATTCATCATATTCATCATATTCATCATATTCATCATACTCCTCATCTTCATACTCTTCGCGCAGGCTTTCCCTGTATTCCCTCATCCTGGCTGCATCCTCTTTCGCGGACTCATACAGATAGGCACTTCCCTTTTTCACCCCGGACAAAAAGCTCTTTTCCGTGATGAACACAATACAGATGATCCCGAGCACTACTGCAACAAAGAGCGTTCCGCCAAATCCGATGAGTTCATACATCCCATGTGCTATCGCGCCAAAAAGTACGCCGCCCCCCGCACGATGCTCTACAGATGTATCATACAGCTCCCTGACCAGGGAATCCCCTGTGAGCATCGTCTCCTGTTTCAACAGCATGTAAGCAAGGATGCCCAATAAAAAGATCAGTATCACGCTGCTGACCATTTTCACGACCGCAACCGTATTTCCCTTATTGGAGATCCCAAAAGCAGATCCAAAAAAGATGATGATCGGGATCAGGTAAGCCAGCAGGCCAAATAATCCAAACATGACATTGCTGATCCCGGTAGCGGCCGCACCATGGATCACCCCTATGATACATAAAAACATGAAGATCGCAGCTGCAAAGATGACGATGAGCATGACCTCACTTTTCACTGCGATATCCACATTCTGTCTGGATGACTTTGCCGGCGCTTTTTTCCCCCGCGGATTCGATGAAGTCTTCCTTGTTCCTTTGGACGTGTTTTTCCTGGTACTGCTTTTTGTATTTGTTCTGCTCCTCGATGTACTATTTCCTGATGCAGATGCCATAATACTCCTCCCCCTAAACGAGTTTTACATGATATTATAGCACTTTTTTCAGAACTTGTCATAATTTATTTCACATTTTTTGCACTTCTAGTACATCTGTTCAGAACTGCCTTTCTGTGCACTGCCAAAATCTGCATTTTTACCAATTTATCTTCCGGCTCCGATCAACTCATGTAGCTTGGCTACAGCTTGGGATATACCGCCGATCTCACAAATGATCCCTTCCCTCACTGCCTCCTCGCCTTCCAGTACACTTCCCACATCCTTGGTGAGCACTTCCGTCTCCATCATCAGCTCTTCATACCGGCTCTTCGATATATTGCAGTGTGAACAAACAAATCCGGTTATCCGGTTCTGTACCTCCCTGAAATAATTAAATGTCTGAGGCACCCCGATCACCATGCCATTCATCCGCACCGGATGCACCACCATTGTGCCAGTGGGAACGATAAACGAATAGTCCGTACTCACCGCTATCGGAACCCCGATACTGTGACTGCCTCCCAGAACCAGCGAAACTGTAGGTTTGCTGAGAGAAGCCACCATCTCTGCGATCGCCAGCCCTGCCTCGACATCTCCTCCCATGGTGTTCAGAAGCAGCAGCACACCATCGATCTCATCGCTGTCCTCGATAGAAGCAAGCTGTGGAAGGAGCAGCTCGTATTTTGTCACCTTAGACTGGTTTCCAGCATTTTCATGCCCTTCAATCTCCCCAATGATCGTGATCAGATGGATCCGATGATTGCTGTTATTTTCATCCAGCGTCACCTGACTTTCTTTCTCTATCTTTTCATCTTTGTATTTCTTATTTTCGATCTCCTCATTTTTTTTGCTGTTTTCTGCATTTTCAGTACTCATCACACATATCTCCTTGTCATCCTGATCCAATAAAACTCGCCGCGTGACCCGTGCGCCGGGCACCCGTCAGCGTATGCTGACAATCTTCCTCTGGATGCCCGTGTACAATCGAGTAGGAAAGAGCCCTCTTCCCCTACTCGTGCGCCGGGCACCCGTCAGCGTATGCTGACAATCTTCCTCTGGGTGCCCGTGTGCATAAAAAAGGACTCTTTACGAGTCCTTTTTAGTATGCGCACATAGCGAATCCTTTTATTCAATATCATAAAAATCCTTGTCTGTCAGATCTTTCAAGTCATAATCGTCGTTTCCTGCCGGTTCAAATGCATAATCCATCTCCTTGTGCTCTCTCCGCCTGGGCACTGGAAGCGGATTTTCGATATATTGAACCTTGTTGTCCTCCAGATCATCGTACCGGATCTCCTTAAGGGAAGTATCCAGTATCAGATCTGCATTGGCTGTTTCACTTGTATCCGCACCGCTTTTGATCTCTTCATTCCGCGCTTCCGAGTCCATATCCGTTTTCGCAGAAATATCTTTTTTCACAGCACTTCTGCGCACGATCCAATGAACCGCCGAAATGACAACAGCACCCACCAGAGCCGCCATACAGATGAGCATGTTTTGGATCGTCACATCTGACAGCGTATTGACGTATATCGGAAGGATCGACAAAATCAGACTTCCCAGAAATCCCACATAGCAGTTTGCCACATTTCTGATCAGCATATACACGAACACGATAGTCAGAAGCTGGTAAAGCATATTCAGGTAAACCCCAGCCACTGTAAAATTTCCAAAGATCAGAAACGCAAAATACAGATTACATATATAGAGTGACTGCATCCGAAAACCGTCTGCAAAAACAGATGATAAACCACCCGATCCTATACTCACCTTGGCAGCGTTGTAAATATCTTCATTGATATTTACTTCCGACATCATATGATTCACATAATATACTCTCACAATAACCGTGATACTTGACAGAATGAGCAAAAACAAACCTGTCAGCCAGCTTCTTTTTTTCATCATTTTATATAATCTCATCATCAAATATGTGCCAACGCCTGCTCGATATCGGCAATAATGTCATCAGCATTTTCTATACCCACTGAAAATCTGATCAGATCAGGTTGAACCCCCGCCTCGATCAGTTGTTCATCATTCATCTGCCGATGCGTATGGCTTGCCGGGTGGAGTACACATGTCCTGGCATCTGCGACATGCGTCACGATAGCCGCAAGTTTCAGATGATCCATAAAATCCACGCTGACATCCCTTCCGCCTTTTAAGCCAAAGGAGATCACTCCGCAGGTACCATTGGGCATGTATTTCTGTGCGAGCTCATAGTATTTATTGCCTTTTAAGCCTGGATAATTTACCCATGCAACCTTATCATTCTGCTCAAGCCACGCAGCCACCTTCAGGGCATTCTCACAGTGCCGTGGAACCCTCAAATGAAGTGTTTCGAGACCTATATTCAACAGAAAAGCATTCATTGGAGACTGGATGGATCCCAGATCCCTCATAAGCTGCACTGTCGCTTTTGTGATATATGCCTTCTTGCCGAATTTTTCAGTATATGTTACTCCATGATAAGATTCATCCGGAGCTGTCAATCCATGAAACTTATCCCCGTACTTCGTCCAGTCGAAATTACCCGAATCAACGATCGCGCCACCCACACACATAGCATGTCCATCCATATATTTGGTCGTGGAATGTGTGACAATGTCAACGCCATATTCGAATGGCCGGCAATTGATCGGTGTGGCAAACGTGTTATCAACAATGAGTGGGACTCCATGCATGTGTGCTGCTTTCGCAAATTTCTCAAAATCAAGTACTACCAAAGCCGGATTTGCGATCGACTCTGCCAGAACGCATTTTGTATTTTCCTGAAATGCCTTATTTAAGGTTTCTTCATCAGAATCAGGATCTACGATCGTACAATCGATTCCCATTTTTTTCATAGTCACAGTCAGCAGATTAAATGTACCACCATATACTGTAGATGAGAGTACAACATGATCCCCTGCCTCACAAATATTAAACACAGCATAGTAATTCGCCGCTTGTCCTGAAGATGTCAGCATCGCTGCCACTCCGCCCTCCAGCTCACAGATCTTCTCAGCGACCATATCATTCGTGGGGTTCTGCAGCCTTGTGTAAAAATATCCTTCCGCTTCAAGATCAAATAATTTCCCCATTTCATCTGAAGTCTCATATTTATATGTTGTGGATTGGTAGATAGGCAAAACACGGGGTTCGCCATTCTTTGGTTTCCACCCCGACTGGATACATTTCGTCTCGATTGAATACTCGTTGTTCATTTGATCAGCTCCTTTTTATTGTCTGTTCTTTAATAACTATTCTGCTGTAGTATACCATAATATAACAATAAGAGCAATGATTTTATATCATTGCTCTTAACATATGGGACCTATAGGGCTCGAACCTATGACCCTCTGCTTGTAAGGCAGATGCTCTCCCAGCTGAGCTAAGATCCCCTATGACTCCAACGGGAATCGAACCCGTGTTACCGCCGTGAAAGGGCGATGTCTTAACCGCTTGACCATGGAGCCTGAAATACAAAATTGTTCCCTCAAAACCGAACACAAAAACCTTTCCTTATGATCCCGACCTGTACCGTCTGATCCGTCTCTTCCTTCCAA
>VSNO01000019.1:596-38011 GCA_009774375.1 Lachnospiraceae bacterium | reverse complement strand
GATCTATGAATACCCACATGGGTAATATCTATATTGATCCCGAGGTTATTGCCCAGTATGCGGGAAGCGTTGCTGTCGAATGCTTTGGGATCGTCGGTATGGCCTCAGTGAACGTGAAGGACGGTTTTGTGAAGCTGCTCATGAAGGAGAGCATCACGCACGGTATAGCAGTCAATATCGTCAACAATAAACTGATCCTTAATTTTCATGTGATCGTGGCGTACGGCGTGAGCATCATTACAGTGTGCGATAATCTGATTAACAATGTAAAATACAAGGTTGAAAATTTCACAGGTCTCGAAATCGAAAAGATCAACATCTTTGTTGAAGGCGTTCGAGTGATTGATTAAGGAGGATTTCTGAAGTGGGATTAAATATAATCGATGCGAAAATGCTTTCAAAGATGTTTCTCGCTGGAGCAAAGAATTTGGAGCATAAAAAAGAATGGATCAACGAGTTGAACGTCTTTCCTGTTCCGGATGGCGATACCGGCACCAATATGTCCATGACGATCATGTCTGCTGCCAGGGAGGTGGCGGCCATAGCGGAACCGGACATGGTCTCTCTGGCAAAAGCGATATCCTCAGGCTCACTCAGGGGTGCGCGCGGAAACTCCGGCGTGATCCTGTCACAGCTGTTCAGGGGATTTGCCAAAGTCATCAAAGAATACGACGAGATCAATGCAGCAATCCTCGCATCTGCCTGTGATAAGGCCGTGGAGACGGCATACAAAGCGGTCATGAAGCCAAAGGAAGGAACGATCCTGACTGTTGCGAAGGGGGCCGCAAAACGGGCAAACGACCTTGCGATGGCAGGAGAGAAGGATCTGGAAGTGTTTATCAGTGAGGTCATAAAGGAAGCTGACGCTGTCCTTGCCCAGACGCCCGAGATGCTTCCTGTGCTGAAACAGGCTGGCGTAGTCGATTCCGGCGGGCAGGGGCTTGTGGAGGTGCTCAGGGGGGCATTTGATGCGTTCCTTGGCAAGGAGATCGACCTTTCTCTCGATATATCCACGAAGACGGCGCCCAGGACAGGCGCGATGACCTCCACGATCGAAGCGCAGGCGAGCGCAGAGATCAGATTCTGCTATTGTACGCAGTTTCTGATCATGCTGAGCAAGCCCTTCAACATTAAGCAGGAGATGGATTTCAAGGATTATCTGTCGTCGATCGGGGATTCGATCGTCGTAGTGGCTGACGATGAGATCGTCAAGGTCCATGTGCATACCAATGATCCGGGACTTGCGATGCAGAAGGCTCTGCGTTACGGATCGCTCACGACGATCATTATCGAGAATATGCGGCTGGAGCGCGATGAAAAGGTTTCTGACATGATGGAGAAGCAGATGCAGAGCACGGAGCTCCCTGTCCGGTCAGCGTCAGGTTCCGACAGCGGTGATGCGGTTTCGTCGGAACATAAGGAGACCGGATTTATTGCTGTATCTATCGGTGAAGGGATGAATGAGATCTTCCGTTCGCTCGGGGTGGACTATATCATCGAGGGCGGACAGACGATGAATCCCAGCACAGAGGATATGCTCAATGCCATCGAGAAGATCAACGCGGATAATGTTTTCATTTTTCCAAATAATAAAAATATCATCCTTGCAACGAATCAGGCGAAGCAGCTGACCACCGACAAGAACATTATCGTGATCCCGACAAAAACAGTGCCGCAGGGCATCACGGCGATCATCAATTACGTTCCGGATATCTCTATTGAGGAGAATGAATCTGTCATGACGAGGGAGGTGCAGCGCGTCGCGACCGGACAGGTGACATATGCCGTGAGAGATACGATGATCGACGACAAGGAAATCCATCAGGGAGACTTTATGGGGATCGGTGACAAGGGGATCCTGGCAGTGGGAACAGATCTGCATGAGGTTGCTTTCAATATGGTAAAAGAGATGATGTCCGACGAGTACGAACTGATCAGCATCTATTACGGTGATATCATCAAGGAGGAGCAGGCACAGAAGCTGGCAGACATGGTGCAGGCCGAGTTTTGCAGCTGTGATGTAGAACTTCAGTTTGGCGGACAGCCGATTTATTCCTATATCATTTCGGCGGAATAAAAAACAAAGAGAAGAGAACACTATGTATTTGAATGATCCGATTACAGCGCTGAAGGGGGTTGGGGATAAGACCGCGGCTTTGTATCATAAGCTGGACATTTTCACGGTAGATGATCTGATCAGGCATTATCCCAGAGATTACGAGGAGTGGCGCGATATTGTGAAGATCGGGGAGCTGAGGGCAAACCAGGTGCATGCGGTACATGCCATGGTCATCAGCGCTCCCCAGACTGTACATATAAGGAAAAATATGACCATTACCACCCTCCGTGTCAGAGATGACAGTGGGGCCTGTGATATCACATATTTCAATATGCCTTATATCAAAAATAACATCCTGCCCGGAAAAAAGTATATCTTTCGCGGACGTGTGATGCTAAAAAACAACCGTATGACTATCGATCAGCCCAAGATCGTAAGTCCGCACGAGTTTGCACAGAATGTGAACAGGCTTTCTCCGATCTATCCGACTACAAAAGGGCTCACGATCGCCGCGATCACCAAAGCAGTCCGTGCGGCGATCAGTGTTCTGGATCCTGTCGTGGACTACATACCTGAATCTATGCGCATGGAATACGGGCTTTCGGATCTGATAACTGCCCGGTCGGGGATTCATTTTCCTGCAGACCGGGAAATGATGCTTGCCTGCAGGAAGAGGATCGTGTTCGAAGAATTTCTGTTTTTTATCGTGTCTGTCATGATCTTAAAGGATATGGCGGCGCAGGAGATCAATGATGCTCCCATGATGCGGATCGATGCCTGCCAGGATCTGATCGGCAGGCTTCCCTATGAACTCACGAATGCACAGAAAAGGGTATGGGCTCAGATCGAGACGGATCTGTGTTCTTCACATCTCATGAACCGGCTGATCCAGGGAGATGTCGGTTCCGGCAAGACGATCGTGGCGATCCTCGCGATGTTTATGTGTGTGATGAACCATCACCAGGCGGCGTTTATGGCACCCACGGAAGTCCTGGCAAAACAGCATTTTGAGTCCGTCATGAAATTGACCGAGGAGTATGGCCTGCCTTTTAAACCCGTTCTGCTGACCGGTTCTTTGACGGCGAAGGAGAAGCGCAGGGCAAAGGAGAGTATCATTCTTGGCACTGGCAATGTCATCGTCGGGACACAGGCTCTGCTGCAGGACGATGTTGATTTTTATGACCTGAGACTGGTCATCACGGATGAGCAGCACCGGTTCGGCGTAAAGCAGCGTGAGACACTTGCACAGAAGGGGATACAGCCGCACATTCTTGTCATGAGCGCCACCCCGATCCCGAGAACGCTTGCCCTTATATTATACGGGGATCTGGATATCTCTGTGATGGATGAACTGCCGGCAGACAGGCTTCCTGTCAGGAATTGTGTAGTCAATACAGATTATCGGAAAAAGGCATATGAATTTATCGCAAAGGAAGTGGCAGGCGGCAGACAGGCCTACGTGATCTGTCCCATGGTGGAGGCGAACGAGGAGATCATGGGTGACCAGCCTGTTCTTGAAAACGTGATCGAATATACAGCAAAGCTCAAAAAAGCATTGCCGGATACGGTGCGGGTGGAATATCTTCACGGACAGATGAATCCGAAAGCGAAAAACTATGTCATGGAAGAGTATGCCGCGCACCATATCGATGTTCTGGTATCCACCACGGTGATCGAGGTCGGCATCAATGTGCCGAACGCCACAGTGATGCTGGTGGAGAACGCGGAGCGTTTCGGACTGGCACAGCTTCATCAGCTCCGGGGACGCGTCGGACGCGGTGCAGAGCAGTCCTACTGTATCTTTATCACGACATCCAGTCAGAATGATACGATGGAAAGGCTGCAGGTGTTAAACAAGTCCAATGATGGTTT
This sequence comes from Lachnospiraceae bacterium, assembly GCA_009774375.1. Taxonomy (GTDB): domain Bacteria; phylum Bacillota; class Clostridia; order Lachnospirales; family Lachnospiraceae; genus COE1. Next base: position 34,080 of record VSNO01000019.1, on the reverse strand, counting down.
TTTCATCTCATCGGAGGATATGAGGCTGCGCGGTCCGGGCGACCTGTTCGGTATCAGGCAGAGCGGCCAGTTTGAGTTCCAGCTGGGCGATATTTATCAGGATGCCGCGATCCTGCAGGATGCGCAGGTGTGTGCCGCGAAGCTGTACGATGCCTATATCCACGACAGGGCGTCCACAGACGAGGCCCATGAATATTATGCCTTCTGGAAATATTATGAGGAGTATGTTAATTCGAACGTTGACTTTATCAATATATAGAAATAAAATTTTTTGATCAGTGACTGTGGCAGGGCTCAACAGTTGCATGAATGATAGGGAGAGAGAATGATATGTCGAAAATAGCGATCGTTACGGACAGTAACAGTGGTATTACACAGGATCAGGCGAAGGAACTTGGCATACACGTATTGCCGATGCCTTTTATGATCGATGGGGAGACCTATTATGAGGAGATCACGCTCAGCCAGGAGGAGTTTTATCAGAGACTGGCACAGAACGCGGATATTTCCACATCACAGCCGTCGCCGGAATCCATCATACAGCTCTGGGATACGCTCTTAAAGGAAAATGATGAGATCGTCCATATCCCGATGTCCAGCGGGTTGAGCGGCTCCTGCCAGACGGCGGTCATGCTTGCACAGGATTATGACGGCAGAGTCCATGTCGTCAATAACCAGCGGATCTCTGTCACGCAGAAGCAGTCAGTCCATGATGCCATTGCGCTTGCGGGGGAGGGAAAGAGCGGCAGTGAGATCAGGGATATACTGGAGGCGGATAAATTCAACTCCAGCATCTATATCATGATCGATACGCTGTATTATCTGAAAAAGGGAGGACGCATCACGCCGGCTGCGGCCGCGCTGGGAACCTTGCTGCGGCTGAAGCCGGTTCTCCAGATACAGGGTGAAAAGCTCGATGCCTTCGCGAAGGCGAGGACTGTGACACAGGCCAAATCCATCATGATCAATGCGGTCAGGAGCGATATCGAGAAGCGTTTTGGCGGTCTCGCACCGGACAACCAGATCTATCTGGCGCTGGCGCACACGCAGAACGAGGAAGCGGTGAAGGTCTTCAAGGAGGAAGTGCAGGCGCAGTTTCCGGATTATCCTGTCATCGCGGTCGATCCGCTGTCCCTGAGCGTTTCCTGCCACATCGGACCGGGTTCGCTGGCGGTGACGTGCTGCAAGAAACTGAGGTAGACGATCAGCCTGGGCAATAAGCGGTTGAAATCATAACAGCAAAACAAAAGGAGCATCTCGGTGCTCCCTTTGTTTTGCTGTTATGATTTTGATTTTTCTTTTATACCAATGCCGCAGTGATGATCGCCATGGAATATACCTCGATCGCGTTGCAGCCGCGTGAGAGGTCATTGACCGGTGCGTTCAGTCCGAGAAGGATCGGGCCATAAGCCTCGAAATTACCCATTCTCTGTGCGATCTTATATCCCATGTTGCCAGAGCTCAGATCCGGGAAGATAAAGGTGTTGGCGTGGCCTGCCACCTCGGATTTCGGGCATTTGGTGCGCGCCACACGCGGTGATACGGCAGCGTCAAACTGAAGTTCACCCTCGATCGGAGTGTTTGGGAACTTTGCCTTAGCCTTTAACGCTGCGTTCCTCATCTTTTCCACATCAGGTCCCTTGCCGGAGCCGAGCGTGGAGTAGCTCAGGAATGCCACTTTCGGATCCACGCCGAAGATCTTTGCGCACTCGATCGTCTCGCCGCAGATCTCGACCAGTTCATCCTCCGTGGGATTGATGTTGATCGCGCAGTCGCTCATCGCGAGCACTTCGTTCTCACCGGTAGCGCCAGGGCGGACGAGGATGAAGCAGGACGATACGATGCTGTTGCCCGGCTTTGTCTTGATGATCTGGAGAGCGGGACGCACTGTGTCAGCGGTAGAGTATGTAGCGCCGCCGAGGAGTGAATCCGCGACACCCATCTCCACGAGCATCGTTCCGAAATAGTTTGGCTGTGAGAGAACCTTTCTTGCCTCCTCCGGCGTCATTCCCTTGCTCTTGCGGAGCTCGCAGAAACGTTCTACCATCTCTTCCATCCGGTCATAGTGATTGCTGTCGATGATCTGTGCGCCGCGGATATTGTAGCCTGCTTCCTCGGCGGCATTCAGCACCTCCTCCTCGTTGCCGACCAGGATCGGATGGAGGAAGCTGCTTGCCAGAAGACGGGAAGCCGCCTCAAGAATACGCGGGTCTGTACCCTCCGTGAACACGATCGTCTTCGGGCTTTTTTTCAGTTGCTGAATCATGGTACCAAATCCATACATCATTTTTAATCCTTCCTTTTCCTTATAATATAGTTTTTGCAGCCTGTCTGTGAAAGCGTTTACATCATGATGTTTTAAGGGCTCGCTTATGTTTCTAAATACTATTGTATACATATTTTTTTCATTTGCAATGGTTGTATCGAAAATTGTGCAGAAAAATTTTTTATGAATATAGCACAAAAAACGTATGTTTGAAATTTCTATGAAAAGTATTTGCAATGTTGAAAAAATGTGGTATACTCTAAAAGTCGTATTTTTGATTTGAAGATAAATGCAGATAAAAATAAATACAGAAAGGCATGGTTGTTCTATGGCAAAAACGGATAACAATGTATACGACGCCTCCAGCATCACTGTCCTGGAGGGGTTGGAAGCTGTCAGGAAGAGGCCTGGCATGTACATAGGAAGTGTGTCCACAAAGGGATTGAATCATCTCATCTATGAGATCGTCGACAACTCGGTGGACGAACACCTTGCAGGCGTGTGCAGCGAGATCCGCGTCACGCTTGAGAAGGACGGTTCTGCCACGATATCCGACAACGGCAGGGGGATACCTGTCGGAATGCACCAGAAGGGTGTCAGCGCGGAGAGGGTCGTCTTCACCACACTCCATGCGGGAGGCAAATTTGATAACAATGCATACAAGACCAGCGGCGGCCTGCATGGCGTGGGCTCCTCTGTCGTCAACGCGCTCTCGACGCAGCTCACGGTCACCGTCAGGAGTGACGGGCTGATCCATCAGGACAGATATGAGTATGGCAATCCCGTCGTGGATCTGATCGACGGGCTTCTTCCCGTGATCGGAAAGACAAAAGAGACGGGTACTACCATTAATTTTACACCTGATCCGTCTATTTTTGACAGGACACGGTTCAAGGCAGAAGATGTCAAGAGCAGGCTCCATGAGACAGCATATCTCAATCCGAAGCTCACGATCATATTTTCAGACCTGCGCGGGGAGGAGCCGGAGACGATCACCTACGCGGAGCCGGAGGGCATCATCGGTTATGTCAAGGATCTGAACAAAAATAAGGAAACACTGCATGACATTATCTACTTTACGGGTGTCAGCGAGGACATCACTGTCGAGTGCGCGTTTCAGTATGTCAATGAATTTCACGAGAACGTGCTCGGCTTCTGCAACAACATATACAATGCGGAGGGCGGCACGCACCTGACCGGGTTCAAGACGATGTTCACGACAGTCATCAACAACTACGCGCGCGAACTCAACATCCTGAAGGAGAAGGACGTCAATTTTACAGGCGCAGATGTGCGCAACGGCATGACAGCTGTCGTGTCCATCAAGCATCCTGCGCCGCGGTTTGAGGGGCAGACCAAGACAAAGCTCGACAACCAGGATGCTGCCAAAGCTGTGAGCAAGGTTACGGGGGATGAGGTCCTGCACTACTTTGACAGAAATGTCGAGGTGTTAAAGAGCGTGATCTCCTGTGCCGAGAAGGCGGCAAAGATCCGCCGGACGGAGGAAAAAGCAAAGACGAACATGCTCACGAAGCAGAAGTTCTCATTTGACTCGAACGGAAAACTCGCAAACTGCGAATCCAAGGATTACAGCAGGTGTGAGATCTTTATCGTCGAGGGTGATTCCGCCGGCGGCAGTGCAAAGACTGCGCGGAACAGGAATTTTCAGGCGATACTGCCGATCCGGGGCAAGATCTTAAACGTTGAGAAGGCGAGTATTGACAAGGTGCTTGCAAACGCTGAGATCAAGACGATGATCAATGCCTTTGGCTGCGGTTTCTCGGAAGGATACGGCAATGATTTTGATATTTCCAGGCTCCGCTACAACAAGATCGTGATCATGGCGGATGCCGACGTGGACGGCGCACATATCAGCAACCTGCTGCTCACGCTGTTTTACCGTTTTATGCCGGAGCTGATCTATGAGGGGCACATCTATATCGCGATGCCGCCTCTGTACAAAGTGATGCCAGCAAAGGGAAAGGAAGAGTATCTCTACGATGACAAGGCGCTTGACAGATACCGCAAAACACACAAGGGAGCATTCACCCTGCAGCGGTATAAGGGACTCGGCGAGATGGACGCGGAACAGCTCTGGGAGACGACACTGAATCCTGAGACCAGGATCCTGAAACAGATCGAGATCGAAGATGCCCGTATGGCATCCGAGATCACGGAACTGCTCATGGGGACGGATGTCCTTCCGCGGCGTACATTTATCTATGAACACGCGACAGAGGCGGAACTTGATATATAAGGAGCATATAACAGATGGAAGAGAGAATTATAAAAACCGAATACGCGGAGACCATGCAGAGGTCGTTCATCGATTATGCCATGAGCGTGATCATCGCGAGGGCGCTGCCTGATGTCAGGGACGGCCTGAAGCCGGTTCAGCGGCGCACTTTATATGATATGCATGAACTGGGGATACGGTATGACCGCCCCTACCGAAAGAGCGCCCGTATCGTCGGTGATACGATGGGTAAATACCATCCGCACGGCGACAGTTCGATCTACGATGCGCTGGTGGTCCTCACGCAGGATTTCAAGAAAGGGATCCCGCTGATCGACGGCCACGGTAATTTTGGCAATATCGAGGGCGACGGCGCCGCAGCCATGCGGTATACGGAGGCACGCCTGCAGAAGATCACCCAGGATGCCATCTTATCTGATCTAGATAAGGATGTCGTCGATTTTGTCCCGAACTTCGACGAGACGGAGAAGGAGCCGAGCGTTCTTCCCTGCCGGTTTCCCAACCTGCTCGTGAACGGTTCCGAGGGCATTGCCGTCGGCATGGTGACGAGTATCCCTCCGCACAATCTCGGGGAGATCATCGATGCGACCAAGGCGTATATGCTGAATGAGAACATCACCACACGCGAACTGATGAAATATGTGAAGGGACCGGATTTCCCGACCGGGGGCATTGTCTGCAATAAGGATGATCTGCTATCCATATATGAGACCGGCGTCGGAAAGATCAAACTGCGCGGCAAAGTTGATGTGGAAAAGACCAGGGGCGGAAAGCTGAATCTGGTGATCACAGAGATCCCATATACGATGATCGGCGCAAACATCGGCAAGTTCCTGCAGGATGTCGCTGCCCTGTATGAGCAGAAGAAGGCCCCGGAGATCGTCGATATCTCCAACCAGTCCTCCAAGGAGGGCATCCGCATCGTCATAGAGCTGAAAAAGGACACTGATGTCGAGAATTTCAAGAACCTCCTGTACAAAAAGACGCGTCTCGAGGATACCTTCGGCGTCAACATGATCGCGATCGCGGGCGGGAGACCGGAAACGCTCGGATTAAAGAGCATTATCGCGCAGAATGTGGCCTTTCAGTACGAGATCGCCACGCGGAAATATACAACACTCTTAAACAAGGAGCTGGAAAAGAGAGAGATCCAGGAAGGCCTGATCAGGGCGTGCAATATCATTGACCTCATTATAGAGATCCTCCGCGGTTCCAAGGACAGGAACATGGTCAAAAACTGTCTGACAGGCGGCGTTACCGACGGCATCAGGTTCCGCTCGAAAGAGTCCGCCCTGATGGCGCAGCAGTTAAACTTTACGGAGCGGCAGGCAAATGCGATCCTGGACATGCGCCTGTACAAACTGATCGGTCTGGAGATCGAAGCGCTGATGGCAGAAAATAAAGAGACAAATGCCAACATCTACAAATATGAGGATATCCTGGACCGACGGGATTCCATGGCCCAGGTCATCATCCAGGAGCTTGACGCCCTGAAGAAAGAGTATGCGCACAGGCGCAAAACCCGCATCGAGAATGCCGAGGAGGCAGTTTATGAGGAGAAAAAGCCCGAGGAGATGGACATTATGTTCCTCATGGACAGATTCGGATACTGCAAGACCATCGATATGGCTACTTATGAGAGAAATAAGGAGGCTGCGCACACGGAGTTCAGGTATATCGTAAAATGCCGCAATACGGGAAGGATCTGCCTATTCACCAACACCGGACAGCTCCATACGATCAAAGTGGCCGATATTCCGTTTGGCAGATTCCGCGACAAGGGACAGCCGGTGGACAATATCAGCAATTACAGCTCCTCCACGGAGCAGATCGTCAATATCGCCAGTCAGTCGGAACTGAACCTTTACCGGCTGCTTTTTGTCACGCGGCAGGGAATGTGCAAGATCGTGAGCGGCGGGGAGTTCGACGTGACGAAACGCACTGTCGCAGCTACCAAACTGGGTGAAGATGACGAACTGCTCGACATCGAGGTCGTGACGGAGCACCAGCATATGATCCTTCAGAGCAAGAACGGATACTTCCTGCGGTTTGATACGGATGAGATCTCGGAATTGAAAAAGACTGCGGTCGGCGTGCGGGGCATGCGGCTGGGAGCGGACGATTTCATCGAGAAGGTATATTACTGCCAGCCTGATTCGGACGGTACGATCCTGTACAAGGACAAAAATGTGCCGATAAATAAATTAAAAGTTAATAAAAGAGATACCAAAGGAACAAAAATTAGGGTATAATGAAAAAAAGTGTGCTGTCCGCTGGAAGGATGAGTGGTCAGACTGATGGAGGATCATATGAGAGTAATCGCAGGAACGGCAAGGAGACTTTTGCTGAAAACGCCGGAGGGATTGGATACGCGGCCGACAACGGACCGGATCAAGGAGACACTTTTTAACATGCTCATGCCAGATCTGCCGGATGCCGTATTCGTAGATCTTTTTGCGGGCAGCGGCGGTATCGGTATCGAGGCGCTGAGCCGCGGGGCCAGAAAAGCTTATTTTGTTGAAAACAACGCAAAAGCGGTTGCATGTATCACAGACAATATCGAACATACACATCTGACGGACAAGTCCGTCGTGCTGAAGCAGGATGTCTTCGCCGCGCTCAGGGGAAGCATCCGGGAGACTGCAGACATCATATTTCTTGATCCGCCTTACCATCAGGAATACGACAGGAGGGTGCTCGAGCTCCTGAGGGACGCGGCCTGTGCGGACGAAAACACACTGATCGTCGTGGAAACTGCCCTTGATACTTCTTTTGATTACGCGGAGTCACTGGGATTTGCCGTCACGAAGGAGAAGAAGTACAAGACGAACAAGCACGTTTTCATACAAAAAAGTGTATAGGATTTGGAGGAATTGAGAGATCATGAATGCTGCAATCTACCCCGGAAGTTTTGATCCGATGACGCTGGGACATCTCGATATCATCAAGCGCGCGTCCAGGATGTTCGATGAGCTGACCGTCAGTGTTTTGGATAATAAGGCAAAGAATGCGTTGTTTTCTGTCGAAGAACGTGTTAGTATATTAAAGGAGGCGACAAAGGATCTGCCCAATGTGACGGTGGATTCCTTTAACGGTCTTCTTATTGACTATGCAAGACAAAAAAATGTCCGCATTTCAGTGCGCGGTCTGCGCGCGATCACGGATTTTGAGTATGAACTACAGACCGCACAGACGAACAGAATGCTGTCGGGCGGTGAACTCGATACCGTATTCCTGACGACAAGCCTTGAGTATGCGTATCTCAGTTCTTCCAGCGTGAAAGAGATCGCTGCGTTCAACGGGGACATCTCGCAGTGTGTGCCGGATTTTGTAGCCAGGCTTGTATATGAGAAGTTTGGCACAATGAAAACGAATTGATTTTTCTGTTTTTGCAGACAGAATATATGGAGGAGTAATATGAGCAGCAGAATAGAGCAGTTGATCGATGAGATCGAGGAGTACATAGATAACTGCAAATACAAGGCATTTTCAACAGATGTGATCATGGTGAACAAAGCGGAGATAGACGATCTCCTGCGGGAACTGCGCATGAAGACGCCGGAGGAGATCAAGCGCTACCAGAAGATCATTTCCAACAAGGAAGCGATACTGAACGACGCCCGTCAGAAGGCGCAGGCTCTGATCGACGACGCGGAGGTACAGACAACGGAGCTGGTCAGCGAACACCAGATCATGCAGGAAGCCTACGCACAGGCTGACAAGATCGTGGAAATGGCTACACAGCAGGCGCAGGGTATCCTTGACAGCGCGACGATCGAGGCCAACAATATGAAATCCGCCGCGATGCAGTATACGGACAGTATGCTTGCCAATCTTGAAAATGTTTTGAAGCAGTCCATCGAAATCTCCACGCGCGACTACAATACGATGATCGGTCATCTGCAGGAGATCGATCATATCGTTACCACGAACAGGGCAGAGCTTGTTCCGGTGGACGAGATTGTCGAGGAGGCGCAGGCTGGCGACGGATCAGACAGCTGAAAATTGTGTTGTAGATGATCATAACCCACAGTTTTTTCTGTGGGTTAATTGAGTTTCGATCGTTGAATTTTGAAGGAGGAATCTGATGAGAACAGCAATCAAAAAAACAGTCGCCTGGCTCTTATGCATTGCCATGACAGCGCTGCCTTTTTCTATGTTACCTGTATCCAGGGCTGACGCAGCGGAGCCTGTCGTGGTGGTCATCGACCCCGGTCATGGCGGCAGCAATCTCGGAACGGACTATCTGCCGATTCCCGAGAAGGTATATACCATGACAGTTGCCCTGCACATGAAGGAGCAGCTGGAAAAATACCAGAATGTTCAGGTGTATCTGACCCACACCGAAGATGTCGATATGTCTTTGAAAGAGCGGGCTGAGTTCGCCGCCAGCGTAAATGCAGATTTTCTCTTTTCGCTGCATTTCAATATGTCCATTTCCCATATCCTCTACGGGAGTGAGGTGTGGGTTCCGTCGAGCGGAAAGCTGTACAGCCAGGGTTACTCTGCTGCCAATGAATTTATGATACAGTTTGCGGAGATGGGACTGTTTAACCGCGGCATCAAGACCCGGATCGGAAGCAGCGGGAAGTCCGATTATTACGGCATCATACGCGAGAGCTCCCTGCGGAACATTCCGGCTGTCATTGTGGAGCACTGTCATGTGGACAACATAAACGACACGCCTTATATACAGTCTGCCGATAAGCTGAAGGAGTTTGGCGTCCGTGATGCGGAGGCAGTGGCCAGATATTTTGGACTCGTGTCGAAAGATGGAAAAACGGATTACAGGGAGTATGCGCCATTGGCCGTTCCAGTCCCATCCAGCCGTGTCTGCAATGATACCACAGCGCCCTCGTATGTCGGCGCGGATCTGATAAAATACGACCAGACAGGAAAATATGCGACTGTGGAGCTGACAGCGATCGATGAGGAATCGGTGATCCAGCATTATTCCTACTCATATGATAATGGCCTGACATGGTCAGACCTGCAGCCGTGGACAAAAGGCAGCCCTTCGATGACGGTGTCCGTGAACATGGGATACGGCAAAAAGGATACGCTGATCTTCAGGGCATACAATCTGTATGATATATACACGGAATCCAATATCATACAACTGCGGTAAAGAGACAGGATCCCTGTTTCCTGTATCAGAACGGTCTGGTCAGCACAAAATAATATACCGCGGAGATCAGCGTTGTCATGACTTTGTGTTTCAGATAATGGCTGATCGACAGTCCTGATCTTTCGAGGAAGCTGCTCGTCTGCATGATACAGGATATGCCGCCAAAGCACAGTGCTGTCATGATCCAGAAAACTTTCTGGTCCGGCAGGAGTGTTGTCGTATAGACTGCCTGGACACCGCCGATGATCTCCAGAAAACTGGACAGCAGATTTTTGCTGTTGACAGACAGCGGCATGAGGTCCAGAAATATTCGAAACGCGTTGGTAAAGGTGATATATCCACCCAATAAAATGAGGGATTGTGTGTTGTCCATACAGGATCTTTTGAGTGATGCGGCCAGCGAGATCTGCGGCGTGCCGGATGTGTGAGGGCGCACGCCGGCAGAAGGTGTATCCGGGATCTCTGCAGCGTGCAGGCGTCCCATCACGATCCCATAGACTGCCGGGATCCCATACATCCCAAACACGAAAGGCAGCGTGTTCTGATAGCCGCACTCGTGCAGGATCGGTATGATGATCCCCATAAAATAAGCCGGACCGATATTGTTACAAAAGGAAAGCAGGGTATCGGCTTCAGATCTGCTGATCTTTTCCTTTTCATACAGATCGCTGACGACCTTGGCGCCCATGGGAAAACCGCAAAAAAAACCCATGAACAGTGCATACAGCCCATAGCTGCTGTATCTGTACAGTTTTCTGAGCACATGGCTGAGCATACGGCCGAGTTCCAGGTCAGCGCCGCTGTATACCATGATGGAACTGATCATCATAAATGGAAAGAGGGTAGGAACCATTTTTGCCGCCCACTGGTACAGTCCTTCATAGGCACATTGAAAGGTGGCTTCGGGTCTGCTCAATATGATGATGATCAGCAGGAGATACGCTAACGTTTTAAACAGCATACATTCACCGGAATTTCCGTTTATTCTATTTTATAGGAGACTGGCAGGAATTATGAGTCAGGATTCGATAGATTTTTGGAGGCATGCGCGATGAGACTGGACAGATTTTTGTGTGATATGCAGCTTGGCACGCGGAGCCAGGTCAAGGAATCGATCAGAAAAGGCCTCGTATCCGTCAATGGCATTTTAGCCAGAGATCCAGATATGAAACTGGATGAACAGAAGGACATAGTGTCCTATATGGGCAGAATGATCACCTATCAGACATTATTTTACTATATGCTCCATAAGCCGGCCGGAGTCGTCACTGCCACCCGGGACCGCCGTGAGCGTACCGTGATGGATCTGATGAACGGAGCCTGCGGAAAGGGTTTGGCTCCTGTGGGGCGGCTTGACAAGGACACAGAAGGGCTTTTGCTGATCACAAATGACGGGGAGCTCGCCCACAGGCTGCTTGCCCCCGGGAAGCACGTAGAAAAAACGTATTATGTGGAATGCCGCGGCGTGCTGACTGTGGACAAGATCTCCATACTGGAAAAAGGCGTCGATATCGGAGACGGGGAACGGACCCTGCCCGCCAGAGTCCGCAGGATATCACAGTCAGACAGTTCGTATGTCATGGAGCTTACGATCACGGAAGGACGTTTTCATCAGGTAAAAAGAATGGTTCAGGCCATCGGAGGCTCTGTCACGTATCTGAAGCGTCTTTCGATGGGCACATTGTCCCTGGATACGGCGCTGCCAAAAGGTTCTTACCGGCCGCTCACGGAAATAGAGATATCGGATCTGGTACAAAGCCCGAAATAGGAGGACAGGAAATTGTCACTTGCAAATGGTTTTCTTCCAATGACAATGGAGGAAGTGTTGGAGCTTGGAATAGAGCAGTTAGATTTTGTATATGTCACAGGGGATGCCTATGTGGATCATCCGTCTTTCGGACACGCGATCATCACCCGCCTCCTCTGTTCCCACGGATACCATGTCGGTATCATATCACAGCCGGACTGGAAGGATGATGACAGTATCACCGTGCTCGGTACGCCGCGTCTTGGCTTTCTGGTGTCTTCCGGAAACATGGATTCCATGGTCAATCATTACTATGTATCCAGAAAGCACCGCGAGACGGATGCTTACACGCCCGGCGGCGCCGCTTACAGGAGACCTGACCATGCTGTTGTAGTATACAGTAATCTCATACGCAGACGGTACAAAAATGTTCCGATCATTATCGGCGGTATCGAGGCAAGCCTTCGGCGGATGGCACACTACGACTACTGGTCGGATTCCTTCAAGCGGTCGATCCTGCTGGATAGTCAGGCGGACATCATCTCATATGGTATGGGGGAGAGATCGATCGTAGAGATCGCCGACGCCTTGAACAGCGGGATCTGTGTGCGGGATCTGTCCTTCATTGCAGGGACCGTATACAAGACGAAGGAGATCGCCGGTCTCTATGACTATGAACTCCTGCCTTCCTATGATGAGATGATGGCAGACAAAGTCCTGTACGCCAAAAGCTTCAGGATACAGCATGACAATACGGATCCATTTCATGGCAAAACATTGATAGAACCTTATCCAAACGGAGTATATGTCGTGCAGAATGTGCCTCAGAAACCACTTTCAATGCAGGAGATGGACGATGTCTATGCGCTTCCGTATCAGAGAACGTATCATCCTTCCTACGAGGCACAGGGCGGTGTGCCGGCGATCTCGGAGATCAGGTTTTCCCTGGTCAGCAACCGCGGCTGTTTCGGAGGATGCAATTTCTGTGCCCTCACGTTTCATCAGGGACGGACTGTACAGGTGCGCAGCCACGAGTCCATCGTGGCGGAGGCAGAACGCATCACGCAGGATAAGGATTTCAAGGGGTACATCCACGATGTGGGCGGCCCGACGGCAAATTTCAGACAGCCGTCCTGCCAGAAACAGCTGCAGGACGGTGTCTGCAGACACAGACAATGTCTGTGCCCGAAGCCATGTCCCAACCTCGAAGTGGACCATTCGGACTACCTGTCGCTTCTGCGTAAACTAAGAAAGCTTCCGAAGGTCAAAAAGGTGTTTGTACGCTCAGGGATACGGTTTGATTATCTGATGCTTGACAGGGATGATACATTTTTCAGGGAACTCGTCGAACACCACATCAGCGGCCAGCTCAAAGTGGCGCCGGAGCATATCTGCGATACGGTCCTGTCGAGGATGGGGAAGCCTGAAAATGCCGTGTACGAAGCATTTTCAGAAAAATACCGCAGGCTGAATCAGGAGCTTGGTAAAAATCAGTTCCTGGTGCCGTATCTGATGTCCTCGCACCCTGGTTCTACGCTGAAAGAAGCTGTCGCGCTCGCCGAGTATCTGAGGGATACCGGCTACATGCCCGAGCAGGTGCAGGACTTTTATCCGACGCCGTCAACGATGTCCACCGTAATGTACTATACAGGAGTGGATCCTGTGACCCTCAAACCGGTCTATGTCTGCAGGAATCCCCATGAAAAGGCGATGCAGCGCGCACTGATCCAATATCGCAATCCCAAAAATTATGACCTTGTGCGGGAAGCGCTGAAGCTTGCAGGGCGCGAGGATCTGATCGGCTTTGACAGAAAATGTCTGATCAGACCGCGGAAAATGGCAAAGGAGCCTCCGAAACAACACGGACGGGAGAATAAGCAGGGCACGCATGTCCATACTATACAGAAAAAAGCAGCTCAGAAACCAAAGAAGAAGAGAACGATTCGAAATATACATAAACAGAAGAACGAGACCAGAGGACATTGACCGCATTTTGTCCTGAATGCAGGGATCGTGGACAAATAAGGATCTACAGGGAAGGAAGGAAATATGAATATCATCATCATCACGGGAGCGTCCTCCGGACTGGGCGTAGAATTTGCACTGCAGCTGGACAATGTTTTTCAAAATATCGATGAGATCTGGCTGGTCGCGCGCCGCAAGAAGGAGATGCTCGAGGTCGCGCAGTATCTGGAACATACGACGCGCGTTCTTGATATGGATGTCACAGACGAGAAACAGATGGAGCGGTTCGCAAGACTGCTCGCAGATGAGAAACCAGTTATCCGTATGCTGGTAAACTGTGCGGGATATGGCATTATGGGAGAATTTTCCGCTTCCAATATCAGTGAAGAACTTGGTATGATAGATGTGAACTGCAGGGCATTGACCCAGATGACGTATCTGTGTATACCGTATATGAGGAAGAACAGCAGGATCATACAGCTCGCCTCCAGCGCGGCTTTCCTGCCCCAGCCCAACTTCGCGGTGTACGCGGCGACAAAATCTTATGTGTACAGTTTTTCCAGGGCGTTAAACCAGGAACTTCGTTCTAAGGGGATCTATGTGACAGCAGTATGTCCGGGACCGGTGGACACACCGTTCTTTGACATAGCAGAGAAAACGGGCAGCACGCTCGCGGTAAAAAAGCTGACGATTGTCCGCGCGGACCATGTTGTGGAAAGGGCGATCGCGGACTCTTATCACAGACATGAGAAGTCCGTGTACAGCGCATGGATCAGGAGCTTTGACATCGCGGCCAAAGTGCTTCCGCACAGGGTTGTTTTGGAGCTGATGCGCTTTCTCAAATAGGCAGCGTAAAAGGAACCGTAAACAGAGAAATATGGACCAGGAGACAGCAGATGAGTATACAAAGGCATAAAAAAGGGGAGTTTGGTTATCCGCCCTGTGAACGAAAGAGGGTGATGGTCCGCACGGCAGCGTTCTTTCTGATATCGATCGCAGTATTTTTACTGGGATATTTTTCGACAGGCAAAAAGGAAAATCTCCTGACGATCGTCGCCGTGCTGGGATTGCTGCCCTCAAGCAAAAGCTTGGTTTCAGTTGTCATGTATTGCAGGATTCCCAGGTTCAGCGAAGCAGTTTATCAGGAGATCGCTGAACGTGCGGGAGATGTGTCTGTCATTTACAGCATGTATCTGACCTCGTATCGTTCAAACTTCCCGGTCAATTGTTTTGCCGTGCGCGGCAGTAACCTGATCGGATATACGGAGTTTCCGGACTGCAACGCGGCTGCCTGCGAGGAGCACATCCAGGGGATCCTGAAACAGAACAGTATCAGGAACGTGACCATTAAGATCTTTCATGAGAAAGCGCGTTTTGTGGAGCGGTTAGTCCAGTTACAGGCGCTGGAACACGGCAAAAAGGAAGCGGAGATCCTGACGCTTTTGTGTGATATCTCCCTATAAAAATTGCGGAGAAAATTAAGTGATGACTGCGGAGAGACCAGTATGATTTTGACCAGAATTTCTGCGAATGAGGCGGGACAGCGCTTTGACAAATACTTAAAGAAGTTGTTAAAAAATGCGCCGGACAGTTTTATATACAAAATGCTGCGGAAGAAGAACATTGTCTTAAACGGAAAAAAAGCCGATGGAAAGGAAAAGCTGTGTCCGGGTGACGAAGTGCAGTTTTTCCTCGCAGATGAAACGTTTGAGAAATTCTGCGCAGTGTTGGAAAAAGATCGTACCAGCACTGCACAGTATGTCTCAGCCTATCAGAGATTAGGGGATCTGCCCGTTTTGTATGAGGATGACAATATCCTGATCGTGGACAAGCCATCCGGCGTTTTGTCACAGAAAGCAAAGCCGGAAGACGTGAGCCTTAACGAGTGGCTGGTCGGATACCTGCTCTCACAGCAGGCCCTGACAGCGGATTCGCTGACAACCTTCAGGCCGTCTGTCTGCAACAGGCTCGACAGGAACACTTCGGGAATGGTGGCATGTGGAAAGACGCTCGCGGGAAGTCAGTATCTAAGCCGTATCATCAAGGATAAAACCCTTGAGAAATATTACTACTGTCTGACAGCAGGAGAACTGGCGATCCAGGAACGTCTGACAGGCTATTTACATAAAGATGCAACGCAGAACAAGGTGACAGTTTATCACAATGAGGCTGATATTCCGGATCCATTAAAAAGGGACGCTGTGTACATCGATACAGCTTTCCGGTCGATCCGTACAGCCAACAGCATAACACTGCTGGAGGTACAGATCTTTACCGGAAAGACGCACCAGATCCGTGCCCATCTGGCGGCATTGGGATATCCGATCATCGGGGACGCCAAATATGGCGATGCTGCCATAAACCGCATGTATGCACCGAGAGGCGTCCATTGCCAGCTGCTGCATGCACATAAGCTGGTATTTCCCGAAATTTCAGGACAGGGATCTTCAGAAACTTCGGGCAGGGTCGTGGAATGTCCGCCTCCTGCGATATTCGAGGAACTGCTGCGTTAGATTGTAAGGAGCGAAAGAATATGTCTACATGGAATTCCAGAGGCCTCCGAGGCTCCCTTTTGGAAGAAATGATCAATATGACAAACGAGAAGTACAGGGAGAACGGACTGGCGCTGATCCAAAAAGTGCCTACGCCGATCACGCCGATCACGATCGACAAGGAGACCAGGCATATCACCCTTGCCTATTTTGACCAGAAGAGTACGGTGGACTACATAGGTGCCGTCCAGGGGATCCCGGTCTGTTTTGACGCCAAGGAGTGTGCGGTCGACCTGTTCACCCTGCAAAAGATACACCCGCATCAGGTTCGGTTCATGAGGGATTTTGACAGACAGAGCGGGATCGCTTTTTTTCTGATCTATTTCACAGCGCGCGATATCATGTACTATATGAGTATACGTGAATTGAACGTGTTCTGGGACAGAATGGAAAACGGCGGAAGAAAAAGTTTTCGGTTTGAAGAATTAAAAGACCGGTATTTCATGAGCCACAAGGGCGGTCAGATCGTGCCTTATCTGGATATGATCCAGCTTGACCTGGATGACCGGGAGAGGGACAGCGGATAATGGTTGACACGACAGGCAAAAAAGGGTATACTTCGCTTAATGCAGTGCGTTAATACGTTAAAGTAAAATGTTGGAAAGGATACTGAGGATCTTATGGGAAAACGACTTGTACATACTCCCGAGGGAGTGCGCGATATATATGGAAAGGAATATGCCAGCAAGCAGACTATCCAGAAGCTGTTTGGCGACAAACTTCACAGCTACGGGTATCAGGATATCCAGACGCCGACTTTTGAGTTTTTTGATGTATTCAGCCGCGAGATCGGTACGACGCCTTCCAAGGAACTGTACAAATTTTTTGACAAGGAAGGAAACACGCTGGTCCTGAGACCCGACTTTACCCCCTCCATAGCGAGGTGTGCGGCCAAATATTTTATGGATGAAAACATTCCGCTGCGGTTTTGCTATCTGGGAAACAATTTTATCAACACAGGCAATCTGCAGGGAAAGTTAAAGGAGACAACGCAGATGGGCGCGGAGCTGCTCGGTGACGCCTCGCCGGAAGCAGACGCGGAGATGATCGCCATGCTGGTCGAAGCACTGCGCAATTCCGGCCTGAAGGAATTTCAGGTATCTGTGGGACAGATCGATTATTTTAAGGGATTGTGCGCCCATGCGCAGCTTGACGAGGAGACAGAGTTCGAACTGCGCGAATTCATTTCAAACAGAAATGAATTTGGGGCGCAGGAGCTGTTATTGAACAAAAAGATACCCGAACAGTCCATACAGGCGCTTCTGGGGGTAAACAACCTGTTTGGTTCGTATGAAATACTGGATCGGGCATCGGAGGCTGCGGACAATCCGCGGTCACAGAAGGCAGTCGAGCGTTTGAAGCAGGTTTATGAGCTGTTGAAGGTCTACGGCGTGGACCCGTACATATCCTTTGACCTTGCAATGGTCAGCAAGTACAATTACTATACGGGCGTCATCTTCAGCGCGTATACCTATCAGGCCGGAAGTGCGGTCGCAAAGGGCGGCAGGTATGACAACCTGTTGGAGAAATTTGGCAAGACAGCGCCTGCGACCGGTTTTGTCGTCATGATCGACGACCTGATGACAGCGCTCACCAGACAGAAGATCTGTCCTGAACCCGAAAACAAAAGCCTCCTGCTCTTATATGACGGGGATTTTCGCAGCGCACTGGAAAGAGCGCGGGAATATCGGGAACAGGGGTATTCTGCCGTGCTGATGAAGCTGGAACAGCCCAGGGAGCGGTACACCCGTTTTGCCGCGGACAACAATTTTTCACAGGTAATATTTGTATAAAAGGGAGGTATTTGATATGAGTGGACAGACACAGGATATGCGGTACCTTACCTTTGCGCTCGGCAAGGGGCGGCTCGCGGATAAAACACTGGCGCTTCTGGAAAAGATCGGCATCACCTGCGAGGAGATGAAGGATAAGAACTCCCGGAAACTGATCTTTGTCAATGAAGAGTTGCGATTTCGTTTTTTTCTGGCAAAAGGGTCGGATGTTCCGACCTATGTGGAATACGGCGCGGCAGATATCGGCGTGGTCGGCCGCGATACTATTTTGGAAGAAAACCGGCGCGTATACGAAGTGCTTGACCTTGGCTTTGGCAAATGCCGGATGTGTGTATGCGGACCGGCTCCGGCAAAAGAGCTGCTGCAGCATCATGAGATGATCCGGGTGGCAAGCAAATATCCCAAGATCGCCAAGGATTATTTCTACGATCAGAAACATCAGACTGTCGACATCATAAAGCTGAACGGTTCTGTCGAACTTGGCCCGATCGTCGGACTCAGCGATGTCATCGTCGATATTGTCGAAACAGGTTCCACATTAAAAGAAAATGGTCTGGAGGTTCTGGAGGAGATCTGTCCGTTGTCTGCGCGGATGATCGTCAACCAGGTCAGCATGAAGATGGAAGCGGAAAGGATCAAAAAGTTATTGCAGGCGCTTAAGGATGTGATCACTACGGAGGCAAATTATGAGAATCGTAAAATTATCGACTGATACCAGGCAGGATCTGCTTGAAAATCTGTTAAAAAGAAGCACAAATGACTACGGCGATTATGAGAAAGTCGTGGCGGACATCATCGGGAATGTAAAAGAGCGCAGAGAAGAGGCGATCTTTGAGTACTCCCTGAAGTTTGATAAATGTGCCCTTACAAGGGAAAATTTTAAAGTTACAAGAGAGGAGATTGACGCGGCATATCAAAAACTGGATGCACACTTTGTACAAGTGATGCGCGACTCGGCGGCCAACATCCGTGCATACCACGAAAGACAGAAACGGAACAGCTGGTTTGACGCCAGGGAAGATGGCACGATACTGGGACAGAAGATCACACCGATGCAGAATGTCGGCGTCTATGTTCCCGGCGGAAAGGCTGCTTACCCGTCCACCACGCTCATGAATGTCGTCCCTGCCAGAGTCGCAGGCGTTCCCAATATAGTCATGACAACGCCTGCCGGTGCTGACGGCAGTGTCAATCCGGCGACGCTCGTCGCGGCTGACATTGCCGGCGTGGACACGATCTACAAGGTTGGCGGCGCACAGGCGATCGCGGCGCTCGCATACGGCACGGAGATGATCCCGAAGGTCGACAAGATCGTCGGACCCGGCAATATCTTCGTGGCGCTTGCAAAGCGCGCCGTATATGGCCATGTCAGCATCGACTCGATCGCCGGTCCCTCCGAGATCCTTGTGCTTGCGGATGAGAGCGCCAATCCGAGATATGTGGCGGCAGACCTGCTGTCCCAGGCGGAACATGACGAACTGGCATCGGCGATCCTGATCACCACGAGCGACGAACTGGCAAGGAAAGTATCTGACGAAGTCGACGGTTTTGTGAAGATTCTCGAGCGCAGGGAGATCATACAGAGATCACTTGACAACTACGGTTATATCCTTGTGGCGCCGGATATGGATACAGCCATTGATGCCGCCAACGAGATCGCTTCTGAGCATCTCGAGATCCTGACCCGGAATCCGTTCGATACCATGACGCGGATCCGCAATGCCGGTGCGATCTTTCTGGGAGAATACTCATCAGAGCCGCTTGGAGATTATTATGCCGGTCCCAACCATGTCCTTCCGACAAACGGCACGGCAAAATTCTTCTCACCGCTGAACGTTGATGATTATGTGAAGAAATCCAGTGTGATCGCATACTCCAGGGAAGCGTTGGAAAAGGTTCATGAGGATATAGAGCTTTTTGCCAGAAAAGAGGGACTTACCGCGCATGCCAATTCGATCCATGTGCGTTTTGAAGATCGGACAGACCAGAAAGGATAGGATCATGGACAGAATCGCAGAAATGAAGAGAGTCACCAAGGAGACCAATATCATGATGAAGCTGAGTCTGGACGGGAGCGGAAAAGCGTCTATCGACACAGGTATCCGTTTTTTTGACCATATGCTCGAGGGCTTTTCCAGGCATGGCTTTTTTGATCTGGACATCAAGGTGACAGGAGATCTGGAGGTCGACGGACACCATACGGTTGAGGATACCGGTATCGTGCTTGGCGGCGCGATCAGGGAAGCTGTCGGTGACAAGAAGGGGATCAAACGGTACGGATATTTTATCCTGCCAATGGACGATGCCCTGGCGCTGTGTGCGGTGGACCTGTGCGGCAGACCGTATCTGCAGTTCGACTGCAGCTTTCCAAATGATATGGTCGGCAGTTTTGACACCTCGCTGGTGCGGGAATTCTTCTACGCCGTATCTTACAGTGCAGGGATGAACATCCATATCCGGATGCTCAGCGGCGGGAACAGCCACCATATGATCGAAGCTGTTTTCAAGGCATTTGCCAAGGCGCTTGACGAGGCGGTGTCAATGGATGGGCGCATAGAGGATGTGCTCTCGACAAAGGGAAGCCTGTAGGCTGAAAGAAACTTAGGAAACCATTCAATACATAGACAGAGAGGACAGGTGACTGATGAAGAAACAGGGATCAGCCAACAAAATTACACGGATCATCTGCGCGCTTCTTGCGGCGTGCATGCTTTGCTGCGCGCCGGCTTTTCCATCGGAAGCGGCAGCCATAGAAAAGGGGATTGACGTATCAAAATACCAGGGAGCGATCAACTGGCAGGCAGTGGCGCAGAGCGGTGTCTCATTTGCCTTTATCAAGGTCGGCAGCATGAAATCCGGCATCGACCCATATTTTAACTACAATATGCTTGCCGCACAGCAGGCGGGTATCAAGACAGGTGTCTACATTTACTCTTACGCGAAAAGTGTCGAGGAGGCGGCAGCGGAGGCGCAGTTTGTGTTAAATGCCATCCAGAATGTCCAGGTATCTTATCCGGTAGTGTGGGATGTGGAGGATAATGTCCAGAAATCCCTCTCCCCGGAGACACTGTCCCTCATGGCAAACACGTTCTGTGCCATGATCGAGGCAGAGGGATATTATCCGATGGTATATACCAGCACCAGCTGGTTCCGCGACCGGATAGGACCGGTCTTCTATGACAAGTGGGTAGCGCAGTGGGCGGCTGCGTGTGAGATCCCCGACGCAGCCATATGGCAGTACTCAAGTACGGGCAGTGTTCCCGGGATCGCCGGCGACGTCGATCTGGACTACGCCCTGAAAGATTATTCCACCAGCATCGTAAATACGGGATGGGTTCCCAGAAAAGGCTATTTGTATTTCTACATCAACTACAAGATGCAGCGGGGCTGGCTTGACCTGGGGACTGCAAAATATTATCTCGATCCTGCCGGGCGCATGGTGACAGGCTGGCTGCCGCTCGATGGCAGCATGTATTACCTGCAGCCGGACGGTGTCATGGCGGTCGGTTTCACGCCGATCGGACTGGGGATGTACTTCTTTGGCGCGGATGGGAAAATGCTCACCGGGCTTCAGAACCTGAATGGCCTGTTCTACTATTTTGCGCCGGAGGGACCGATGTATATTGGATTTCTTGATTTTCCCGATGGAAAGCGTTTTTTTGCAGAAGACGGGCACATGCTCACCGGACTTAGCATTGTCAACAACAAATATTATTATTTTGATGCCAACGGAGTGATGCAGACAGGCTGGCAGACGATCGGCAACCAGACATTCCTGTTCGCAGCGGACGGCTCAATGGCATATGGATGGTTTAACGACGGTATGTACAGCTATTATCTGTCGATGGTGGACGGCCACAGGGTGACAGGCTGGCAGACGATCGAAGGAAAAACCTATCTCTTTGATGAGCTTGGGCATATGATGACCGGCACAGTGAACTTAAATGGTCTCTCCTATCTGTTTGCAGCAGATGGTTCGATGTACACGGGATGGTTTAATGACGGTGTGTCAGCGAAATATTACGAGGCAGACGGGCATATGGCAGTCGGGCTGGTAACGATCAACGGCAGTGTATATTATTTTGATATCAATGGAAATATGCAGACGGGAATCGTCGAGATCGACGGAATCCCCTACATTTTCGATGTCGATGGCAAAATGCTCCCACAGCCGGCCGCACCGCAGCTTCCACAATAGAAATATGAATAGAAATATGAATAGAACAGGGGATTGATATGAGAAATCTAGCTTTGAGCGATGAAATATTGCTAAAAGTCGAAAAACCGGCACGTTATATCGGAAACGAAGTAAACAGTGTGATGAAAGACAAACAGGATATTTCTGTCCGGTTTGCGATGTGCTTTCCCGATGTTTATGAGATCGGCATGTCGCACCTTGGTATCCAGATATTGTACGATATGTTCAATCGTTTCGAGGATACCTGGTGCGAGCGTGTCTACTCGCCCTGGCCTGACCTGGACGCGGTCATGCGTGAAAAAAAGATTCCCCTGTTTGCGCTGGAATCACAGGATCCGATCAGGAATTTTGACTTTCTGGGTATCACGATCCAATATGAGATGTGCTACACAAATATCCTGCAGATATTGGATCTGTCACAGATCCCGTTGCTGGCAGCAGAGCGGACATGGGAACATCCCATTGTGATCGGCGGCGGCCCCTGCAGCTATAATCCTGAACCGATTGCTGATTTTTTCGACATGTTCTATATCGGAGAGGGGGAGACGCAGTACCGTGCCCTTCTGGATCTGTACAAAACAAGCCGGAAGAACGGTCTGTCCCGGGAAGCCTTTCTGGAGGAAGCGGCAAAGCTCCCCGGAATGTATGTGCCGTGCTTCTATGAAGTGCGTTATCATGATGACGGCACGATCAGATCCTTCGAACCGACACGCCCCGGCATTCCCCGGACGGTGATGAAGGAGATCGTCACAGATGTATCGGACACATACTATCCTGAAAAACCAGTCGTACCATTTATCAAATGTACACAGGACAGGGTAGTCCTTGAGATCCAAAGGGGCTGTATCCGCGGCTGTCGTTTCTGCCAGGCAGGGCAGCTGTACCGGCCTGTGCGGGAGCGAAGCGTGGAGATGCTCCGGGATTACGCGGTAAAAATGCTCGACAGCACAGGATATGACGAGATCTCTTTGAGTTCCCTGAGTTCCAGTGATTACTCCCAGCTTGAAGAGCTTGTAAACTTCCTGATCGATAAATGCAGCGAAAAAAAGGTCAATATATCCCTTCCGTCCCTTCGGATCGATGCCTTTTCGCTCGATGTCATGAAAAAAGTGCAGGATGTCAGAAAGAGCAGCCTTACGTTTGCACCGGAGGCCGGGAGCCAGCGGCTTAGAAATGTCATCAACAAAGGGCTGACGGAAGAAGATATCTTAAAGGGGGCTGCGCAGGCATTTGAGGGCGGCTGGAACAGGGTAAAACTCTATTTTATGCTGGGACTCCCGACGGAGACAGAGGAAGATATCAGAGGCATAGCCGAACTTTCCAACAAGATCGCGGCGGTATTCTATGATACGGTGCCAAAGGAGAAAAGAAACGGAAAGGTGCAGATCGTCGCCAGCACGTCGTTCTTCGTTCCAAAGCCCTTTACGCCGTTTCAGTGGGCGCCGCAGTGTACCAGGGAACAGTTCCTGGAGAAAGCCTACACGACCAGAAAAGCTGTCGCGGAACAGCTGAACCAGAAGAGCATCAAATACAACTGGCATGAGACAGACGCCAGCGTCATGGAGGGAATCCTCGCCCGCGGAGACAGACGCCTGTGCGGGCCGATCCTGAAAGCATATCAGAAGGGCTGTATCTTTGACGCGTGGGGAGAGTACTACAAACACGATGTGTGGATGGAGACTTTTGCTGAATGCAGCATTGACACAGGCTTTTATACGACACGCGAGCGCAGTCTGGATGAGATCTTTCCATGGGATTTTATCGACTGCGGCGTTTCAAAGGAATTCTTAAAGCGTGAGTGGCAGCGGGCGCTTGCCGGACAGGTGACGCCAAACTGCCAGCAGCAGTGCAGTGGCTGCGGCGCGGCCAGATTTCAGTGTGGGATATGTACAGTGAGATAGTTGGGAGGAAAAAAGTGAGATTACGAGTAAAATTTTCCAAGCATGGCGCTCTTAGATTTATCGGCCACCTGGACGTCATGCGCTATTTTCAGAAGGCGGTCCGCCGCGCGGGTATCGACATTGCCTACTCAACAGGCTTCAGCCCGCATCAGATCATGTCGTTTGCAGCCCCGCTCGGAGTTGGTCTCGAGAGCAATGGCGAGTATATGGACATTGAAGTCAATACACTGACGAGTTCCGAGTGGTTGACCAATGCACTCAATGCGCAGATGGTTGACGGTATCAGAGTACTGGAGGCCAGGCTGCTTCCCGACCATGCAGGCAATGCAATGGCAAGTGTTGCGGCGGCACGTTACACCATTTCTTTTCGGGAAGAATGCTGTCCTCAAACCTTGACCAGGTCGGATATGGATGACTTTTTCAGTCAAGACGAAATACTTGTGACAAAAAAGACGAAAAAGAGTGAAACAACGTTCGATATGAAACCCTATATATTCGCGTGCAGTTATAATGAGGCGGACAATTCCATCGATCTGACCGTCGATGCCAGCAGCGCTGGCAACATTAAGCCCTCGCTCGTTGTCAAAGCGCTATTTGACTATAAGAATGAGGCGTTTGATGAATCTGCGCTACTGATCACGCGTGAGGAAACGTACACCAATGTCGGGACTTCGGAGGATGTCCAGCTGAAACCGCTCGGATTCGTTGGGAGTGATTACTGAATAGGAAAGGTGATACTGCAATGGAATCTATGCGCTATGTCATAACAAGATACAGGGATGGCATCCTGTCGTTTGTGTCAGATCCCGGAACTGGCAAGATGGAATCTGTCGTCTTCACACATTCCGACGAAAACATATCGGATGCGAAAATAGGCGATATCTTTGTCGCAAAGGTGAAGAATGTCGCAAGGCAGATCAACGCGGCATTCATAGACTATGCGCCGGACAAAAAAGGCTATCTGCCCATTCACACGGACTATGCCCCTGTCCTGACCAACCGCAGATATGACGGCAGGATACTGGCCGGAGATGAGATACTGGTCCAGCTTGAAAAGGAGGCTGTTCGGACAAAGGATGCCGTATTTACCACCAATCTGTCACTGGCTGGCAGGTACAGCGTCGTTTCTTATGGCAACACCTATAAAGGAGTATCCAGAAAGTGCACCAAAGCCGAGAAAGAGCAGCTTCGGGCAGCCATTCCCGGGGAAACGGACTACGGTGTCGTCATCCGCACAAACGCAGTTTCGCTTTTGCATACATTGGATACCAAAGAAGATGATGATACAGATGTGTTACAGCCAGTCCGGGATGAGATAAGCTGTCTGAATGGCAAAATGTCCGCACTGCTTCAGAATGGTCCTCACAGGACATGTTACAGTCAGATCTGGAAAGCACCCTCTCCCTATTTGACACATATGCGGGACGAGGGGATTCTGTATCAGCAGATCGTTACGGACGACCCGCAGATCTGCGATGAAATAAAGGAATTTGCAGAACTGTATATGCCAGAACAGCTCACCCGCATCTCATTGTATCAGGATGACGATTATCCATTATATAAGCTTTACCGCGTAGAGACGCAGCTCGAGGAACTGCTTGGGAGAAAAGTATGGCTTAAGTCCGGCGCCTACCTGGTCATCGAGAAGACAGAAGCGATGTATGTGATCGACGTCAACTCCGGAAAGAATATCTCAAAAAAAGACGCGGATGAGTACATCTACCAGATCAATCTGGAAGCTGCCCGTGAGATCATGCGCCAGATCCGGCTTCGAAACCTCACGGGAATGATATTGGTTGATTTTATCAACATGGAGGACCGCCAGAAGGAAGAGGCTCTGCTGCAGGAGTTAAGAGTTCATGCCAGGAAGGACCGTATTCAGACAGATGTGATCGATATGACTGTGCTTGGACTGGTGGAGATCACGCGCAAAAAGACGCTGAAGTCGCTGGCGGAACAGTTTGGGGCAGAAAGGCAGAAGTTCTGAAGAAAAAAGCATTGACAATCATCCACAAAAATGCTAGTATATATGAGTATGCCGCATAACTAGGTTGAAGTGTATTTCAGAATACTACCAAAGTTAGCGAGTAATTATTTAGGAGGTGCAATATGTACGCAATTATTGCAACAGGTGGAAAGCAGTACAAGGTTTCCGAGGGGGACGTGATCAAGGTAGAAAAGCTTGATGTTGAGACAGGAAACACTGTAACTTTTGACAATGTTATTGCTGTTAGCAATGATTCTCTCAAGGTAGGCGCAGATGTGGCGAACGCGTCGGTTTCCGCTACTGTTATGGAACAGGGCAGAGATCGTAAGATCATCGTCTACAAGTATAAGAGAAAGACAGGCTATCACAAAAAGAACGGTCATAGACAAGCATACACTCGAGTTAAGATTGATAAAATCAACGCTTAATAGATGTTGTTCGTTCAGATAGTATGACTACGATTGTTATTTTTAAATCCAAAGGCAGTTATAAAGGATTCACCTGTATGGGACATGCCGGCTTTGGAAAGTCAGGCAGCGATATCGTATGTGCAGCGATCTCGATATTAGTGATCAATACGCTGAATTCTATAGAAGAGCTGGCAAAAGAAAACTTCGTTGCCGAAAGCGATGAAAAAGAGGGCAGTATCGAATGTCATTTTCCCGACCGGATCAATGACAGGACAAAACTTTTGATGGACTCGATGGTGATGGGTTTAAAAGGAATCGAACAAAATTACGGCAAAAAATATTTCGAACTCATAATCAAGGAGGTGTAGTACCATGATGAAGTTAAATCTTCAGTTTTTTGCGCATAAAAAGGGAGTTGGTTCTACTAAGAACGGTAGAGATTCCGAGTCTAAGAGATTAGGTGCAAAGAGGGCAGATGGTCAGTTCGTAAAGGCAGGAAACATTTTATATAGACAGCGTGGAACCAGGATCCATCCGGGCGTAAATGTTGGAATCGGCGGAGATGATACATTGTTTGCATTAGTTGACGGTGTACTCAGATTCGAGAGAAAAGGAAGGGACAGAAAACAGGCTTCCGTATATCCTGTAGAGGAGAAATAAGACCAGATTGTGAATCTACTAAGGCTTCAGGTTTCACCTGAAGCCTTTTCCGTATAAGACCTGCAGGAAAAATCTATATAGAAAGGTTTAGAATAAAATGTTTGCAGACAGAGCCAAAATATATATCAGAAGCGGCAAGGGCGGCGACGGGCATGTATCTTTCCGGCGCGAAAAATATGTGCCGAACGGTGGTCCCGACGGCGGCGACGGCGGCGACGGCGGCAGTGTCATATTTGAGATTGATGAGGGGCTCAACACGCTGACTGATTTCCGCCATATCAGAAAATATTGTGCCCAGGACGGAGAACAGGGCGGAAAGCGGAACTGCCGTGGAAAAAACGGCATGGACATCATTGTGAAAGTACCTGAGGGAACTGTTGTAAGGGAATTGGAATCCGGAAAGATCATCGCTGATATGTCAGGTGAAAATCGCAGACAGATCATATTGAGCGGCGGAAAAGGGGGGAATGGCAACCAGCACTATGCCACATCCACAATGCAGGCGCCCAAGTATGCCCAGCCAGGGCAGCCATCGAAGGAGCTCGATCTCTTCCTTGAATTGAAAGTGATCGCGGATGTAGGTCTTGTCGGTTTTCCAAATGTCGGAAAATCCACCCTCCTGTCACGCGTAACAAACGCCAGACCCAAAATCGCCAATTACCATTTTACGACCTTAAACCCGAATCTCGGCGTTGTGGATCTCGATGACGGAAAAGGCTTTGTGATCGCAGACATTCCAGGACTTATAGAGGGTGCATCTGAAGGCGTGGGGCTCGGTTATGAGTTTCTCCGCCATATCGAACGCACGAAAGTGCTGATTCATCTGGTTGATGCGGCTTCGACGGAAGGGCGTGATCCCATCGCAGATATTTATGCGATCAATAAGGAACTCGAAGCATACAATGCGGATCTGGCACACAGACCCCAGGTGATCGCTGCTAATAAGATCGACGCGATCTATGCCGGAAATGATGAAGATCCTGTCGCTGCGATCAAAGAGGAATTTGAGCCAAAAGGAATCAGGGTATTTCCGGTCTCGGCTGTTTCGGGCCAGGGATTGAATGAGCTCTTGTATTATGTGAGAGATCTGCTTTCCCAGATCAATGAGCCGCCCACAGTCTTTGAGCCTGAATTCAATCCCGATACAGAGATCGTTGTGGGAAATGAGCCTTATACCGTCGAATATGACGAGAAGAAGAATGAGTATATCGTGGAAGGGCCGCGCATCGAAAAAATGCTCGGATATACCAACCTTGAATCGGAGCGCGGATTCAAATTTTTCCAGGAATTTCTCAAAAAGAATGAAATACTGGATGAACTGGAGGCGCTCGGCATTCAGGAGGGTGATACTGTGCGGATGTACGGGCTGGCATTTAGTTATTATAAAGAGTAATGGAAAGGGAAATAGATACTATGATGACAAGCAAACAGAGATCCTATCTAAAAGGACTGGCAATGAATATAGAACCCGTATTTCAGATCGGAAAGTCATCAGTGACGCCGGAGAACGTCGAGGCGATCTCAGAGGTTTTTCATACACATGAGCTGATAAAAATAGCGGTTCTAAAGAATTGTACCGACGATCCCAAAGAGATCGCAAATGTTGTCGCAGAGCGTACACACGCACAGGTGGTTCAGGTGATCGGAAAGAAGATCGTGTTATACAAACCGTTTAAGGAAAATCCTAAAATAATCCTGCCCAGATAAACAATGGAGGTATTCCATGAAAAGCGGAACGCGAATCGGCATTATGGGAGGTACCTTTAATCCCATCCACAATGGTCATCTGCTGTTAGCCGCAGAGGCACAAAGACAGGTTTTGCTGGATAAAATCCTGTTTATGCCAAGCGGAAATTCCTATATGAAAAGCAATGTTCTTGAAACGCAGAAGCGGGTTGATATGGTGGCCTTGGCTATAGAGCAGTATCCTGATTTCGAGCTGTCCCTGATCGAAGCTCAGAAATCGGGAAACACTTACACAGTGGAGACATTAGAGTATCTGACGACATCAGACCCCGATGCGCAGTATTTCTTTATCATAGGGGCGGATATTCTGTTTCAGATAGAACAGTGGCGGGATCCGGAGCAGATCTTTCGCATGGCAGTACTGGTATGCGCGGTAAGAGATGACTATGACCTTGATGCGATCCAGAAGAAGGGAAGGATTCTGGCGGAATCTGGTGCAGAGATCATTTATTTAAATATGCCTAAATTAGAAATATCATCTACAGATATAAGAGCAAAAGTAAAATGCAGCCGATCGATCTCGGCGCTTGTGCCGCCGGAGGTTGCGCACTATATAGAACAGGAGCATTTATATTATGAAGAAGATTAAGAAATATTTGAAAAAACATCTGACAAAAGACCGGTATCATCATACGCTTGGTGTCGCATACACGGCCGTTGCTATGGCTATGCGGTATAATCCTGATCCCAGCAATCCTGATTTTATGAGGAGGGCGGAAACTGCAGGGCTTCTTCATGACTGTGCCAAATGCATGGATAATGACAAAAAACTTCATATTTGTGACAAAAATGATATTCCATACAGCGATTTTGAAGCCAGGCATCCATATCTTCTGCATGGAAAAGTGGGCGCCTACATTGCGAAAACAAAATTTGACATACAGGACGAGGATATCCTGCAGGCCATCACGTGGCATACCACAGGGCGTCCCGATATGTCATTGCTGGAAAAAATAATCTTTATCGCGGATTATATAGAACCTTCCCGCAATCCGATCCCGGAGCTTGATGCGATCCGCCAGCTTGCATTTATTGACATTGACAAAGCTATGGAAAAAATTTTGTCAAATACGCTAAAATTCCTTGAGGAAAAGGGAAATCCGATAGACCAGATGACACAGACGACATATGACAGTTATGTACAGCCTACATATAAAGGAGGGAATTTCGCTTGAATACAGACAATACTGCTTTAAAAACAATTGTTGAGGCTCTTGAAGACAAGAAGTCAGAAGATATACAGCTCATTGACATCAGTGGGGTATCGACGATCGCAGATTATTTTGTGATCACAAACGGTACAAACGTGAGCCAGATCCAGGCACTGGCAGACAATGTGGAAGAGAAGCTATCCATGGCCGGAATCCGGCCGAGAAGCGTTGAAGGCTACAACACCGCAAACTGGATACTGATGGACTACAACGATATTCTTGTACACATATTTGACAGGGAGAGCCGTGGATTCTATGATCTGGAACGCATGTGGCGTGACGGGAAGACCGTTGATATAGCGTCCATATAATGATAAAATTTGTGACGAAAGCGATCAAATATGAAAGATTTGATCACTTTCGTCATTTTTTTGTAATAAATATGAAATTTTTATTACAAGTTATGTTCGATGTCGCTGGGATTTAGTGATATAGACGAAAAACACCATAAACTTTTCCAAGAATTTCTACATCATCTAAAATAATGGGCTCCATTGTGTCATTTTCCGGCTGAAGCCTGTAGTGTCCGTCTTCTTTATAGTATGTCTTAACAGTGGCAGAATCATCGACAAGGGCGACAACAGTATCACCATTTTCAGCTGTGTTGCAGGCGTGGATGAAGATCTGATCCCCATTGAAAATACCTGCATTGATCATACTGTCGCCTTTGACCTTCAATACAAAGGACTCGCCGGCCGGAACCATCTCGGCAGGAATAGGGAAGTAGCCCTCAATATTCTGCTCGGCAAGGATCGGTAAGCCGGCTGCGACAGTTCCCACGATCGGGACACTTGTCATCTCATGTCTGACCATCTGGAAGCTGTCATCCATGATCTCAATAGCGCGGGGTTTTGTCGGATCCCTTCTGATATATCCGTTCTTCTCAAGTGTCTCAAGATGTGAATGAACGGAAGATGTGGACTTAAGGTTTACGGCCTCGCAGATCTCCCGAACTGATGGCGGATATCCTTTTCTGAGAATCTCCGCTTTAATAAATTCCAAGATTTCTTTTTGTTTTGCTGTTATTTTTCCATATGCCATTTTTTATGCCTCCTTTTTTGTTATTATAACACACCTTACAGAAAATTGCAAACATATATTCCGAAAAATTGTTTGGAAATTTTTTGAGAAAGTATTGACAAGCAAATCTTTGTTCTGTATAATCTGTCTTAAACAGCTGTTCGGAATAATTGTTTGGAAATCATGTTCGTTCTATTTCTGTAAAGGAGTAATGCTTTATGAATCATACAGATTACACAACAAAGGCGCTGATCAACAGGCAGAACCGCAAAAGGCAAGTGAGACGCCACAGGAGCGCACTGATCGTATCCTTATTTATGATCATAACAGTATCGATTTTACTGATTTCTTTTTCGACAGAAGCAAATGATATGGAACACCAGCCTTCCTACAAATATTACAAGAGTGTCGAAATAGAAAAAGGGGATACTTTATGGTCTATCGCCAATGTCAATTTTGATCCAGCTCATTATAAGGACATCAATGAATACGTCTCAGAAGTAATGAAACTGAATACGCTGTACTCTGATGATATTGTTGCCGGACACTATGTCATAGTTCCATATTACACATCGGAATTTGTGAGTGATTAGGATCTGCGGCATCGGTCATATTCCTGCAGCTCGTCAGCGTTTTTCCCTCAAAGTGACAGCTTTTGCAGCCTGGCGCCGTCTGTCTTCCTCAAGTGCGGCATAATGCTTTCTGGTGGTATTGACATCCTTGTGACCCAGCACATCTGCCACAAGGTAAATATCACCGGTTTCCCTGTAAAGAGTGGTGCCATAAGTACTTCTCAATTTGTGCGGCGTTATCTTTTTCAGTGATGTGACCACAGAAGCATACTTTTTGACGAGATTTTCTACGGCACGCACAGTGATCCGCTTATTCTGCATGGACAGAAACAGGGCATCTTCATGTCCCTCCACAGGTGTCATGGCAGAACGCTGCTCGAGATAGTCAAGAAGCGCGATCTCAACCTCTTCGCCAAAATATACAACCGCCTCATAACCGCCTTTGCGCCGTATTTTGACACCGTTGTTTTTGAAGTCGACATCCTGTATGTCGATACCAACACATTCGGATACTCGAATTCCGGTTCCAAGCATCAGTGTAAGAAGTGCGATGTCCCTCAGCTTATTTTTTTCATGGTACTGCAGTTGTTTTTTGGTCAGATTTTCCCCATTCTCGACGGTATCGAGCAGTATGGCGACTTCATCGGGATCTAATCTGACAATTTCCTTATCATGCAGTTTGGGCATCTGGACAAGAGCGGCAGGGTTCTTTTCGATCATCTCGTTTTTGAAGAAATAATTGTAAAAGCTTCTCAATGATGCGAGTTTTCTTGCCTTGCCTCTTTCATCATTCATATATTCCTTGCCATCTTTGGTATAATACGTGCAGTGCTCCAGGTATTCCTCAATATCCAGCCTGGTGATGAGATCGAGAATTTCAAGCCGGTATTCCCTGATCGGCGTTTTTTTGAAAACAGGATTGTTATCATGAAGATATTCAAAAAACACACGGATATCATAGGCATAGGCAACCCGTGTCCTGCTGGATATGTATTCCTGCATACCCCTGAAGTATTGCCCGCAAAAGGGTGGGAGTGTATCTAACAGTTCCCTTAAATGCATAATATTTTTTTTATTGACCTCATCGTGATAAGTCGATTTGTTTACTTTTTCCACTTGAACGCAGCTCCTCTGATAATTAATAAAACTTTAGTACAAATATACGTACAAATATGCTATAATAATTTTATACAATTTTACAAAATAATTCCAATTAAAAATTGGAAAAGATAGGAGATAGTCAGGAAATGAAAAGTAATAAAGACTATATTAAATGGGGACTTACAGCATTTTTTGTGGTTCTTGGGGGTTTTGTGAGCTATTATGTGATCTTTCACATCGACAGCCTTTCATCTACAATAAAAAATCTTTTTTCGATTTTAATGCCTATCATAGACGGATTCATACTGGCATATTTGCTGGCTCCACTTGTGAATGCAACAGAGCGTATCATCACCACTCCTTTTTTTGTTATGATCAAAAAGGAAGATAAGAAGAATCCAAAACGTTTTCTCTCCATTTTAATCACAGATTTATTGGTTTTATGGGCAATCTATGTATTTTTCTCGATCGTTATACCGCAGATCGCCAACAGCATCCGTACTATATTAGAACAATTTCCGAGTTATATCAATACCTTTGGTCTCTGGATCGCCAACCTTTTAAATGACAATCCTGAATTTCAAAAGAGTGTTATGGACTTTATATACCAGTCCTCCACGGACTTTACAACAGTGATCAACAGTGAGATCCTGCCTCAGCTCAACAGCCTGAACAATGTGACAGAGATGTTATCACAGTTTAGTGGTCTCATCAATGTCATCACATCAGTTTCGATGAGTGTTTATTCTATCTTCAAGGAAATCTGGAACCTGGTGATCGGTTTTATCATTTCCATTTATTTGCTGTCAAGCAAAGAGTTGTTTGCCGCCCAGGCCAAGAAAATGGTGTATGCCTTTTGTTCTGTGAACCGTGCCAACCGTTTTATCAGTAATGTGCGTTTTGCCCATAAGACTTTCGGCGGTTTCTTTGTCGGAAAGATATTGGATTCGATCATTATCGGTATCATATG
>VSNO01000019.1:0-586 GCA_009774375.1 Lachnospiraceae bacterium | reverse complement strand
GTGACAAGCATACTTGGAACACCGTTTTGTGTGTTGATCAGTGTGATCATCGGGGTAACAAATATCATTCCATTTTTTGGCCCCTTTTTGGGAGCAATTCCATCCACATTACTGATCCTTTTTATTGATCCGCTGCAGGCACTTTATTTTGTAATATTAGTCATAATATTACAGCAGGTTGACGGAAATATCATAGGTCCCAAAATCCTCGGGAGTTCAACTGGTTTGTCAAGTTTCTGGGTAATATTTTCCATTACCTTGTTTGGAGGGATCTGGGGAATCATGGGAATGGTCGTGGGCGTGCCGATTTTTGCAATCTTGTTTGCGTTCATGAAATCTTTGATCGAGACAAGATTATCCGCAAAAAACCTGTCCCCGGAAACCAAAAAATATTTGAGACTGTTATATATTGATGTAGGATCCAGCGAATATGTAGAATTTGCTGAAAACGCCAAAAAACCATTTGGAGATATCACACAAATTTTGGTCAAAGGACATGAAAAGTTGAAAATAAAACAAGACAATGCTACAGATCAGGATCCTAAGGATGAAAACAAATAACAAAAAAACCTGTGAGTGCCGTGAC
>VSNO01000189.1 GCA_009774375.1 Lachnospiraceae bacterium | reverse complement strand
CCGCCTCTTTTTTTCTTACGATTCATTCCATAACCTCTTTCGCAACCTTTTCCGCCAAACAATTTTATCGTATAATTGCTATATTAATCTAATTTCCGGTTTTGTGCAAGCCATTCGCCGGATATTCTTCATTTTTCCTTTTTCCATAGCGCACTTCCTCGTATCTCCTGTGAAGCTGCTGCATCTGTTCGTCATTTATCAGTCCGGCATTCTCCTCGATCTCCGCCGGCGATTCGTGCGGCGCCGGTCTTTCCTTCCGGTGCTTCTGTATCATCTGGCGGTATCGGCGCCGGATCCGTTCCGCCTCGCTGTCCACGCCGCGGCGCCCTCTCCTGCCTGCGATGGATTCCCGCTGTCTCAGCCCCTGATCCTCCTCGATATCCTCGATCCTGTCGCCATTCTCATCACTGCTGTCCCGAAAATCCCGGAGGATCTGCCGGATCAGCATGACGACGCCGCACAAAAAGGTCAGTGCGCACACAGCCCCGATCCCCCAGAGTACAGCCATCGCGATCTTTGAGGGCTCCGGCGCCGGCTTCCCGTCATCCAGAAGCTCCATCCAGTCTGCTCCTCCCGCCGGCGGCAGGGGAAACCCGTTATCAGCTTCATATTCATATGGCATGATCTCCACGCCGTCAAACCACTCCCGGATATCCGTGTACTGGCGCTGTCCTGCCAGCAGCGCTGCGGGCAGCATCCCGGCAGACAACAGCACTGCAAAAATGAGGAGCATCGAAAAGCTCACCCCGTACAGACGCCGCCTGGGGATCCCTCTCGTGCGCCTGTTCATCTCCAGATATGCCCCTGTCGCGCCGAAATATTCGTAGAACAGCGCCAGAAATGTGTACGCTATAGCGCTGTAAAAAGCAGTATCGCACAGCGGCTGTGCATTCAGGAGGAGTCCGAGCAGATAAAGGACGACGAAATACCACACGAGCGACAGCGTCGGATGCTCCAGAAAGCTGACATACCTCGCCGCAAGCGGTTCTTCCCGCTTCCGCTTAGCCGCACTCACCCGGTCCGCAAAACGTTTTACGATCACAAAGAACGTCTCCGCAAGCATTAAGACACAATAGCAGATCTCGTATCCTTCTAAAACACCCTTTCCACCCGCAAGGAACACGGCCGCTCCTGTCGCTCCGGCCATTCCCGCCAACAGCAGTATGCTGATCAGGAAATAGAGCACCACGCTCCGGACCTTTCCTGCCGCCCGCTCTGTGACGATGATGGGCACTGCGATCAGCAGGCATTTGAGATAAAGCGCCCCCGTCCCCCCGGGATCAGACCATTCCGGCACAGCGTAGACCAGCGGGACAAACATCGCAAAGAACAGCGTGGCATGCAGATATTCCATTATTTTTGATCCCCGCTCCCGCGTCATGTCCGCCCCACCTCCTTCACCAGCACCTGGATGTTGTCCCTGCTTTTCTGCGCAGTATCCCCTGAGAATCCGCCCTCTCCCCTGTAAGCAGGTACGACCACCAGCGTCTGATACGCCCCCACGCACTCCCGGATACACTTCAGCAGGGATCCGTTCAGATTTTTGGTGACGAACACGAGAAGCGTATCCTCCGCAAGCGGTCTGTTTGCAAATCGGTCGGAAAACAGTCTTCTCACCAGCTGTCCGAAATCCTCCGCGCCGTCCTCCTTGTCATACTCCGCGAGCAGGCGCTCCAAAACGATGCGGTTTCCCCTGTTGTTTGCCGGCAGAAACACTTCGCTGTCCTTTTTATTCAGGGCAAAACCGACTTCTATATTCTGCCGCATCAGCCTGCGCATCATCGTTGCCGCAAGGGCGATGCTCTCCTCCACAAGGTCTTCGTATTTCAGTATTCCCGTATCCTCCACATCCAGAAAGAGCATCACCTTCTGGGACCGCACCGAATCAAACGTGTTGACCATGAGGGAGCCCGTCTTTGCACTCGCTTTCCAGTTGATCGTCTTCATGGGATCATCGGTGGTATAATCCCGGATCGTCCGGAATGCGAACGGATCCTCATAGAGCCTTCTGGCGCATTGAATCGTGCCCAGCATGCGCTCACATACCGTCACGATCTCCGTCACATCTGTCATTCTGGGATAGACATAGATCTCCGCCTGTATCCCCACTGCCTTACTGTAATGCTTCCTATATAACAGGGTATGTGTCGTGATGTCCGCATCGCTTGCCAGATATCTCCCACGTTTTGTGCACTTTACAGGGATCTCCCTGGTGATCTTCTGCCTGCCGAGCACTGAGAAGACATCCCGCTTGTACAGATAGTCGCTGACGTTCGTATTCTCGACATCGGCAAAATCAAGCTCCCTTCTCGTGTGGAATCCCACCTCGAGAACAGGTACCGGCATGCGTTTTCTGTTCTCGATCACCTCGTAGAGCTTTGTCTCCTGCCCGGCGTACACTGCGTCCGCCTCAAACCACAGCTTTACCGTGACATCCTTCGCCCACTGATATTTATAATAAAGCTCCCATAAAGTACTGACAAACAGCATGCCCAACAACAATAATATGATCATCTCTTTGCTTTCCAATCCTCTGTCGGCAGCTCGACACTGCCGAGAATCCCCGTGACGGCCGACGCTTTCTGGATATCATCAAACTCCCCGATCAGCCGGTGGCACAGCACGGCGTGCGCCACGTCCTTGATGTCCTCCGGCACCACATAGTCCCGCCCCTGCACGAGCGCCAAACCCTGCGATGCGCGCAGAAGGGCGAGTGTCCCCCTCGGACTCACGCCTGTCCTGTTCTTCCTGGTCGCCTGCACGAGCGCCACGATATAGTCGCGCAGATCCTCGTGCACATACACCTGGCGGCATGTCTCCTGCAGCGCCCTGATCTCATCCGCACTGCACACGGCGCTGATCGCAGCAAGCGGTTCCGCGTTGATGAACCGGTCGATCATCTGCCGCTCCTCCAGTTCATTCAGACTCCCCATATGGATCTTCATGATAAAGCGGTCGAGCTGCGCCTCCGGCAGCGGAAAACAGCCGATCGTCTCCACCGGATTCTGTGTCGCTATGACAAAAAACGGCGCCTCCAGGACCCGCGTCTTTCCGTCCACCGTCACCTGTCCCTCCGCCATGCACTCGAGCAGGCTCGACTGTGTCCTGGGCGTGGCGCGGTTGATCTCGTCCGCCAGCAGGACGTTCGTAAAGACCGGTCCCTCCTTAAACGTAAACGCGCCCTTTTCCTGGTTAAAAAACGACAGTCCTGTCACATCGCTCGGGAGCAGATCCGGCGTGAACTGCACCCTTTCGAACTGACACCCCATCGACTTTGCCAGCGCACGCGCGAGCACCGTCTTGCCCGTTCCCGGCACATCCTCGAGCAGCACATGGCCGCCTGCCGCGAGCGCTGCCAGCAGCAGCCTTGTCACATCCCGCTTGCCGATCATGACCTTTGATACATTTTCTTCGATCTTTGATAACACTACACTGTCTGTCCCCATATGTATATCCCTCTGTTTCTGTTTTTTATCATTATATTTCATCTAAAACAGATTGTATAGACATGATACTGATATTACTGTAAAAATCTTTCATTGTCTTTCTGTCCTGTAAAGATTTTGATATTACTGTAAAAATCTTTCATTGTCTTTCTGTCCTGCAAATGATAGGATAGGTGTAACTTCAGGCCGCTTCATCAAATACTGGGAGGAATGTATGTTCAAAGATATATTAGACAGATACCGGGGAAAAAAGATCTTCATGAATATGTTTCGCGCTGTGTTCATTCTGCCGGCTATCTGTATCTTTTTTGCATGTATCGGCGGTTTTTACTGGTTCAAGGCAAACCGGATCGGGACGGAGAAGCAGAACGACAGCAGTATGCTCTATGCCTCCTCCCTGATCGTGAACAACATGATCGACCGGATGTCAAACACCATGAAGGTGCTCAGAAATGACAACTATATCCAGAAAGCCCTTGCCAAGGACACCTTCTCATGGGACAGCGACATGAACATCGCCGCCCGTGAGATCCTGAACATGGTCACGGCCGAACCGCTGTTTCAGTCCATCTACCTCCTCAAGGACAGCGACTACCTGCTCAAGTGCAGCAACCCGGCATACCCGCTGGGCGAACCGGGGGATCAGATGATGATCGAGACCTTTCACCAGAGCCATTTCGAACAATACGGCACAAGACACTACATCGACATCTATGGCAAGAGCCAGACACTGCTCTACATCACGGACGGGGAGCTGGATCCCCGCACCGGCGAGAAAAACAGCGGCATACTCATCAGCATGGATATCGGAAAGGTTCTGGATGAGATCTTTTCCACGCAGCTCGACG
This sequence comes from Lachnospiraceae bacterium, assembly GCA_009774375.1. Lineage (GTDB taxonomy): Bacteria > Bacillota > Clostridia > Lachnospirales > Lachnospiraceae > COE1. The sequence goes on along the minus strand of VSNO01000189.1, from coordinate 3,285 downwards.
GCGAACAGTACGTGCTCGCAGACGCTGCCGGAAACGTGGTCTATGCCTGCGGAGACGGATATTCCAAGGGCGGTCAGCTCTCGCAGCCGCCGCTCCCTGCCATGATCGAGAGCGGACAGATCCGCCAGTCGGAGGTGATGGACCTGGCACAGGACAGGTTTCTCGTCTCCTGCGTGCGTATGGAGAACGGATTCTTTCTTGTGCATTTTCTCCCCTACCGCTATGTGGCGGCACCCATCAACCAGATGCGCTTCACCTTTATCGGCATCGTCCTTTTGCTGGTGGTGCTGCTCCTGCTGTTCTCGTTCGGCATGTCCAACTGGGTCTACGATCCGATCGACGCCGTCATCCGGACAACAGACCCTGCAAACGCCGCGGGACAGTCGCTGGAATCCATATCCGGCCGCATCGGAAATACCGAGCTTGCCAGCATCGTCCAGACATTCCGCACCATGTTCCAGACGGTGAGCGACATGAACCTCCTCAAAGAGCAGAAGGAGCTGACACATTATCTGGGCAGCGCCTCCCTGCATGGAAAACTGCCGGAGTGGGTGGAGGAAACTTATGGAAAGCCCGGAATCCACAGCCGTGCAGTCTGCCTGCGCATCAGTGATATGAAGGATCTGCACGAAAACCATACCGAGGATGCCATCACGTTTGCCCTGCAGACGATCGCCAGCGTCACAGAGCAGGTGATGAAACCCCTCGGAGACGTTCTGGTCCATCCTGTCGATGAGGAGTATACCGCGGTGCTGCTGTTCATGGAGGAGCGGGTTCCGCTGGAGATCCTCTCCGCCAGGATCCGGGAGATCTTCTCCGTGACGCGGGAGCTTGTCTACATCGGCATGGACGCCGGGATCAGCAGCGAGAAGGAGGGGTTCGGCGAGCTGGCAGCCATGTATCGCATGGCGCGGGCGGCCACCGCCTACCGCTATATGTACGGGATCGACGCCATCGTCACTGAGGAGGAGATGGCGGAAAGGGCGCTGCACGGCACGGGCAGCGTCGACACCGGAAAACTGCTCCTGCAGCTGAAGGCGGGAAACCGGGAACGGTTCCGGGAGGAATATCTTGCCATCGTCAGCGAGCTGCGAAAATGTTCCATACAGACCGCGCGGGACGCACTGTTAGATATGGCGGGAGAACTCCTCAAATACTACAATTCGCTCAACTGCTACTTCGACACGCTGTCCCTGTCCGACTACGAGAAGCTGCGCACACAGCTCGACGGCTACGACTATCTGGACGATACGTGGGAGTGGTTTGACAGAATGCTGGACAAGGTGTGCAGCGCGCTGGACAGGGCAAAGCAGAGCGAGCGCGAGGACGTGGTCGACCAGGCGCTGCAGTACCTGCGGGCAAACTATGCAGACCCCAACATCAGCGCACAGTTCATCGCCGAACTGTTTCACATCACGCCGTCCTACTTCAGCAGGCTCTTCAACGAGCGGAGCGGCTACGCGTTTCCCGACTATCTCGCCACCCTGCGCATCGAGGAGGCCGGAAAGATCCTGCTGCAGGAACAGAACAAGAGCATCCAGGAGATCTGCGAGATGGTGGGATACACCAACGCCTCCTACTTTACGGCGACCTTCAAGAAAAAATACGGCATCACACCGGGGCAGTTTCGCAAAAAAGGCGCCCGGAATGATATAAAATGATATTTTTTGACAGCAGTGAAATAATTTGATAGCTGCAATTTGCAGAAATTTGTCACGATCACAATTCTTTTGGATTGAGGCGCGGACAGGCTTATGGTATCTTCAAGTCACACAAAAATGCAAGGAGGAATTGCCATGATGTCCGCATAAAAACAAAAACAGGATCCGGGCGGGAATCCCCGCCCCCTCGGCCGCATCGCCGGTCATTTCCAGAAATATTATCAACTCTGGCTGCTCGCTCTGCCGGGTATAGCGCTCACGCTGATGTTTGCCTATATCCCCATGAGCGGCCTCGTCATCGTCTTCAAAGATTACAATTATAAAGACGGGATCTTTGGAAGCCCGTGGGTCGGATTCAAAAACTTTGAGTTCTTTTTCGCCAACTTTTCCAAGGCGTGGAGAGCCACCCAGAACACGATCATCCTCAACCTTTTTTATACGGTGTTCGGCACTACCGTCGCGGTGATGCTGGCTGTGATGTTCAATGAAATCCGCCACAAGAAATATCTGAAAGCGACCCAGTCGCTGTCCATCATGCCCTATTTTATCTCCTGGGTCGTGGCCGGCGGCATCCTGCGGGCGCTGTTAAACTACGACGGCGGCGCGATCAACAATGTGCTGGTCCCGCTCGGCTTCGAGCGCGTGGATTTCTACAACGATCCCAGATACTGGCGCTTTATCCTCACCCTGTGCAATATCTGGAAAGGGGCAGGGTACAACGGCATCATCTACTTTTCCACGATCGCCGGCTTTGACACCTCCCTGTACGAGTCTGCCCAGGTGGACGGGGCGAACCTGTGGAAGCGCATCCGCTATATCACGATACCGCTGCTCAAACCCACCATCATCATCATGTTCCTGCTGTCGATCGGAAAGATCATGAGCGGCGACCTGACCATGATGATGTCCATCACCAACCTGTCCCCGATGCTTCTGGATACCACGGACATCATCGACACCTATGTGTACCGCTCCGTGATCGGCATGGGAGATTTCGTCATGGGTTCCGCTGTCGGGCTCTACCAGTCCATATTCGGGTTTGTGCTCGTGCTCGCCTCAAACTGGCTCGTGGGAAAGTTCGACAGGGAATACCGCTTATTTTAGGAGGAGGATCACATGAAGAAAAACACTGTCAAAACTTCTGCGTCCGACAGATTTCTGCTCATATTTTTCTACATATTTATCGGACTGTTCGCCATCGTCTGCCTCTACCCGCTGCTCCTCGCGGTGGGAACTTCCTTCCCTTAAGCTACTGGAATGACTATTATCTGGCGCTTATGTTCATCAACAGGCAGCAGCTCTACCCGCTGCAGTATTATCTGTATAATATGCTCGCCAATGTGCAGTTTATCGCAAACCAGGCCAACGCCTCGCCGGGATACAACATCAACATCCCGCTGGAGACCACCAAGATGGCGACCATCTGCGTCACGATCGGCCCTATTATCCTGCTCTATCCTTTTGCCCAGAAATATATCACCAAGGGCGTGATCGTGGGGGCTGTAAAGGGATAAACCGGGCATTATAATAACAATGTATCTATATGAAGCTTGAGAGTTGAAAGTTCTATCAAAAAAATAACTCTTCCATATGGATTTATGGTATCTTTAAGTTACCACACTTA
>VSNO01000188.1 GCA_009774375.1 Lachnospiraceae bacterium | reverse complement strand
ATCCTATACGCAAGTTCGAGAGGCGCCTCCACCTCAAACGCGGCTCCGTCCGAAATGTCTTTGCGCGTTTCCCGCGCCTTCCATGCCAGTCTGATGATCCGCTCCACACAGGCGTCAATGTCAGACTCCGACAGCTTCCCTTCCTCCACTGCCCGCTTCACGTCCGCATCAAACATGCCGTTGCTGCTCGGCATTTCCAGGTCACAGCCTGCCTGGAATGATTTCACCCGGTCATTTGCAGCGCCCCAGTCCGTGACGACAAGTCCCCGAAATCCCCACTCGTCACGCAGAATGTCTGTCAAAAGTGTCTTGTTATCACTGGAAAAGGTTCCGTTCACTTTGTTGTAAGAGCACATTATGGTATCCGGCTGGCTCTCCTTCACCGCCATCTCAAAGGCAGACAGATAGATCTCTCGCAGCGCCCGCTCGTCCACCATGCTGTCCCCTCTCATGCGGTCCTGCTCCTGATTGTTTGCCGCATAGTGCTTTAAGCTGGTTCCGACGCCCTTGCCCTGCACGCCTTGGATCCAGTTCGTTCCCATCACGCCTGCCAGATAGGGATCCTCACTGAAATATTCGAAATTGCGTCCGCAGAGGGGATTGCGCTTCATGCACACGCCGGGTCCTAAGACCACATCCACGCCGTGGTGCAGCGCTTCCTCGCCGATCGCCTCCCCCATCTCCCGCAGCAGTCCGGGATCCCACGACGACGCGCTGGCGGACGCCGTCGGAAAGCAAGTCGCCAGCTCGCTCCGGTTGATCCCCAGATGGTCGGACTCCCCCTTCTGTATCCGCAGGCCGTGCGGCCCGTCGGACATAAAGAAGGAAGGAATGCCATACTGCTCCATATTCTCAGATTCCCAGAAGCTCTTGCCCGAGCAGAGCTTTATTTTATCTTCCAGTGTCATTTTTGCAATGACTTCTTTGATCTTCTCCATCGATCTCTCCTCCTGATATTCTTACAAATACTCAAACAAATGATAAGTTACTTCTGTACCCTGCGCTTTTCCAGCTCTTCCCTGATTGCCGGCAGTTTCGCTTCCAGATCAAATTTGACCGCACAGACCAGCATCACAGCGAACAGCAAGAGCGGAATATAGATATTAAACGCATAGATCGCCTGCCTTGTCGCCGTCGTCGCGACAGCCGCCGTCGCGTCATAGTGCGCGATCGCAAGGCACCAGCCGATCACGGACACACCCAGGCCGTTTCCCACCTTGCCGCCAAATCCAACCGCGCTCTGGGAGGAAGCCACCATCCTGTTTCCATATTTGTATGCATTGTAGTCAATCGCCATGGCCGTCGTAACGCCCAGCAGGCACATCATCGGAATGTTTGCAAACGAACCCACGCATCCGAGAATCGTGTTATACCAGAAATGTGTCGGATTCAGGAGCCTTAAGGCAGTTGCCACAGTCCCCATGAAAAAACATACACGCAGCGTTTTGACAACACCCAGCTTCTTGTTCATGGGACCAACCGCTGCAAATCCAAGAATCGTCGGTATCATGCCCACCGCCCCGAGAATCGCCACGAGATTGTCATCCCCGTAGATCCACTTGCAGTAATAGGTGCCTGATGAATTTGCCAGTCCATATGTAACCTGCGATGCCAATCCCATAACCAGCGCCAGAACCCAGTATTTATTTCCGAAAAGTTTTTTGACAGCCTCGCCTAAAGGAATCGCTTCCTCAAACTCATTCTCCACCGTCGTGGCTGTCTCCACACCATCCGCAGTTGCCGTCTCTTTACTTTTCTTATAGCAGAACAGCAGGCAGAGCAGGACAATTAACGCCATGATTGCCGCAAATTTGACCCATGCACTCTGTGTTCCGCCCAGGGCGTTCGTGACAGGGATCACTGCGAGCACGATCGCCATCCCCGGAACATATCCCGCCAGCGCACGGTAAACGCCCATCTTGCCGCGCTCCTCGGTACTATTTGTCCGTACTACCATTAAAGATCCATATGGAATTGCGATCGCCGTGTAGACGACAGATGTCATCAGCAGATTTGTCACCAGCATATAGACAATCTGCAACGTGGAATTTCCCTGCGGCACGGTAAACAGCAGCAGCGTCAGCAGCGCAGCCGGTATGGACATTTTCAGAAGCCACGGCCTGTAGCGTTCCTTCCCCGGCTTTGTGTGGTCGATAATGTTTCCCATGATGATGTCCGTAAACGCATCAATAATCTTTGTAATCATGAATACAGTCGCGACCACGGCCGCCGCAAGACCTGCCTTGTCCGTATAAAAATAAGTCAACTGTCCCACCATGCCGTTTATTGCGTTCAGCGCAAACTGCCCCATGGCATCTCCGAAATAATCGCTTCCGCGCATAACCTTCTGAATGCCAAACTGGTCTTTTCCCAATGGTTTTCTTGCCATTATCTTTTCCTCCTATGTTCAATCTTTCCTTTCGCTATTCTGCTGGTTCAATGCCGCGAGCACTGTCTGGAACACCCCGATCCCCTCCGGCGGCATCACTGCCGCAAGCTCGCTGATCGTCATGCCATGGGCAAACTGGATCATCGGACCGTCCTGCATCCCGGGCACATACTGGTTAAACAGCTCTACCGCCAATGGCTCCTGGAGCAGTGCGCCGAGTGTAGTGTCCATGGTAAATCTGTCCAGTTCCAGTTTTGTGTCTGTCTCATACTCGTAGTGCCACGAGCCGGAACCAACTTTTATTGTCCCGTCCTTCTCCGGCAGAATAATCTCCGCCGTCGTGTTCGCCGGGATCGTCACATCCACCGTGATCTTTCCGTCCTTACAGCTCCACGCGCTGCGGATCACGCCGTACACCGAATCAAACGACGCGTCCACGCTCGTGATTCCCTTGATAAACCCTGGCTGGATCCGGATTTCCTTATAGCCAGGTTTTGCCGGGTTGATGCCCGCCAGCTTCTCGTACATCCAGTCGCCGATCGAACCGTATGCATAATGGTTTAAACTGTTCATGCCGGATTCATCAAAGCTGCCGTCCGGCATGATGGAATTCCAGCGCTCCCAGATAGTGGTCGCACCCTTTTTCACCGCATACAGCCACGACGGATAATCCTCTTTCAGAAAAATAGTACCTGCAAGCTCGTGCATGCCGTTCTCCGACAATACATGGCACAGATAGGGCGTCCCCACAAAACCGGTCGAGAGGTGGTTCTTGTGGTTTGCAATGTTCGTCTCCAGCGACTTTGCGATCCGCTCCCGGTATTTTTCCTGCGCCAGCCCGAAGTGCAGTGCCAGCACGCATCCCGTCTGCGTCTCGCTCACCATCCTGCCCGTCCGCGTGATGTACTCCTCGTCAAACAGCTTCACAACCTTCTGATGAAGCGCCGCGTATTTCTCCGCGTCCTCCTCATAACCGAGCACTTCCGCCGCCCTGCGCACAATGTCCGCGGAGTAAGCGTAATAGGCATTTGCCACCAGATACTTGTCTGTGGCGCCCGTGCGGTCCGCACTCTCCTCCTTGTCCAGCGCCAGCCAGTCGCCGTATTGATATCCCGTCTGCCACAGACCGTTCTCCCCGCAGTGCGCCGTGATATAGTCCACATAGCCCCTCATGCTCTCATACTGGTCTGCCAGCACCCGCTTATCCCCGAACACCTGGTAGACCGTCCACGGGATCACTGTCGCCGCATCGCTCCACGCCGCTGCCGCGTCCTGCTCCGCAAGGATATTCGGCACCACATGCGGCGGACCAAACTGTTCGGTCTGCTCGCTCTTCAAGTCATGCAGCCACTTGGCAAAAAACAGCGCCGTCTCCATGTTGTAGGAGGCCGTCCGGCAGAAGACCTGCGCGTCCCCCGTCCAGCCAAGCCGCTCGTCGCGCTGCGGGCAGTCCGTGGGAATATCGAGAAAATTGCTGCGCTGTCCCCACTGGATATTGTGCTGCAACTGGTTGACCATCTCGTTGGAGCAGGAAAAGCTTCCGGTCACCTTCATGTCCGTGTGCAGCGTACACGCCACAAAATCAGCGGGATCTAACTCGTCCAGTCCTTCCACACAGATATAGCGGAATCCATGGAAGGTAAAGTGCGGTAAAAAGGTCTGTTTCGTGCCATCGCAGATATAGGTATCCACCGATTTCGCCTGCCGCAGCGTCTCGGAATAAAAGTTTCCGTCTTTGTCCAGTGTCTCTGCATGGCGCACGACAATCTTCTGCCCCGGCTTCCCCTGCACCGTCACCTCCACAAACCCTGCCATATTCTGCCCGAAATCCAGAACCTTCTCACCGTCCGGCGTCAGGATCAGCTCCTTCGCGGGAGTGCGCTCCGTGATCCTCACCGGCTCGTTCTCCTGTGCCGTGATGTTCTCTTTGGGATAGGAAAACGGCGCCACGGCAGTCAGTCCAGTGTCTGTAAAGGTACTGTCGATCGTCTCGCCCATGTAGATCTCACTGTAGCGGACAGAACCAGTTTTCACCTGCCAGCTCTGGTCCGTGGCGATCACTTCGCTGGAACCGTCCTCATATGTCACATGGAGCTCCGCCAGCAGCGCTGTCTGGTTGCCATAGTGATCCGGCGTGCAGGTAAACCCGAAAATCCCTTTGTACCATCCATTTCCCACCATGATCTCCAGCGTGTGCTCCGCGGACACTTCCTGATCCAGCAATGCTGTCACGTCGTACGTCTGGTACTGCAGGCGCTTTTTGTAGTTCGTCCAGCCGGGTGCAAAGAACGCGTCCCCGACCTTTTCCCCGTCGAGCCTGATCTCGTAGACGCCAAGCGCCGTGGCGTATATGCGCGCCCTTTTTACCGGATTCTCCGCCGCCTTTTTCAGCGATATCGTTTTCACAAATACCGGGCAGGCTGTCTCCTCCCTGGCATAGGTATGTGTGATCCACTCCGCCTGAAAATTCGTCCCCGCAAGCAGTCCCGTCTCAAAACTGCCGTGCGCCTCCGCCGTCTCTTTGTGGTTGTCCCACACCATCACGCGGTATGTATAAACCTGTTTTGCCTGCAGTGCCGGACCCGCATACGCCACAAGCACGGACTGGTCAGACTCCACCCGGCCGCTGTCCCACACCATGCGGCCTTCGAGTGTGACCTGAATCTGATACGCGTCCTGCACCGTATCCGTCCTGTCCGATCCCATTTTCCATGAGAACCGCGGTCTCGCAGCGTCCAGCCCCAGCGGATTTCTCTGATACTCTGTGCGCAAATCTGTTATCTGCATAAAAACATCCCCCTCCTTTTTGTTGTGTGGTATCCGTTTGGTTTCCTTCATCATTGGGTGTTGATATGCTTATTTTATCCTGTTAAAAAGCATCTGTATTGTAATCGTGTTCGATATTTTATAATTTTGTTCTGTTCCCAACACATTTTTTCTGCCCCGTGTCCTCTCGCAGAGTCTGTTTCAGGGAACTACAGGATATTTCATATGACAAAATTATGCGTCCTTTCATTAAAAATGTATTGTAATTCAATCAGATCTGTTTTAAAGTTGATTTAACTGCAACTTACCATTCCGTTTCATCCAAAACCATACATGTACAGGAGGTTCTCATGGATTCCGTTTATTCGTTCTGCCAGACGCTTTACAACTGCATCTACCTGCCGATCCACTACTACGCAGACGGACAGCTGCAGCTGGTACTACCGGATACCGGCTTTCCTTTTGACCTCGCGGCGCCGCATCTGGACGAACTGGTCTCCAGAGAACAGGCCGTCACCTATCTTGTCACAAAGGAATTTCATTATATCGGGCTCGTGCAGAACAAAAAAACAGGACAGATCGTCCTGATCGGTCCCGTGATCAGCATCCCTCCCTCTCCGGCAGCTATCAGGAATATTATGAAAGAATATTCTATTTCCCTGGAACACAAGGAACGGCTGACGGAACTCTATCAGTTTATGCCGCAGTACTCTTTCCATCAGTTCTGCCATTTTCTCGCATTGTTTTATCAGGAATTATTTAATGATGTGATTGATATTGACGCGTATCTGAACGTGTACACGGACACCGGAAGCACATCCGAGGCTTCCCTGCACTCGGCAAAAATCTATGATGCCAAGGAGATGGAACTGTTTCACAACACCTATCATTATGAACAGCTCTACATGGACTATATACGAAGCGGAAATGTAGAAGGATTGAAAGCATTTTTTTCCAATGCTTTTTCCCTGCAGACAGGAAAGCTTGCAGACAACACCCTGCGTCAGGAAAAAAATATTCTGATCGTATCCGTCACACTGGCAACCCGCTGCGCGATCGAGGGCGGTCTTGACATTGAATCCGCCTACCAGCTCAGCGATGTCTATATCCAGGAAAGCGAAAAGCTCCAGAGCACGGAAGCCCTTTATCAGATGCAGTATAACATGCTGCTCGATTTTACGCGCCGCGTGGCACAGGCGCAGCTTCCCCACGATACCACCTCGGATATCTCCAAATGCATCCAGTATATCAAGCAGCACACCAACCAGACCATCTCCACGTCCGACGTGGCTGCCTATGTCGGCAAAAGCCGCTCATACCTCTCGCACTGCTTCAAGAAAGAACTCGGATTTGAGATGCGTGAATTCATCATGCGCTGCAAGCTGGAGGAAGCAAAATCGCTGCTGACCTACACGGACAAATCCCTCAGTGAGATCAGCAGCTATCTGTGTTTTTCCAGCCAGGCATATTTTCAGAATGTCTTTAAAAAGAAATTCGGCGTCACGCCGAATGAATACCGAAAGCGGCCGGATGTGCGTTAAATCTTATACCCGTAAAATCAGCACTGGAAATACTCTCCAGATTCGTACTGATTATATCATGTCAGGGATAAAAGAATGGCCGCCCATCATGTCCATTTTTTCCAGTATTCACCTTTACTCATCCCTTTTTCCTTCATGTCGATAAACTGGTATCTGATACCGCGTTCCTTAAAATACCGCATGGCTTTTTTGGTGTCAAAACATTTATTTGTTCCAAATATCTGTATGTTCATCATTTCACCTGTGCTTTCCACTGTCCTTAAAATATTTAGCTTAGATCGAACAGCGTCTGCTGTTCATATTCCGTTTCCCTGTCGAGCAATACCGGCGTCTGCCTTAATAAATTCTCTACTGCCGAATCGTCAGACAGCCAGTCTTTTATCTGACTTTTTTCCAGTATGAGCGGCATGCGGTCATGCACCTTTATCACGGACGCATTTGCCTGTGTCGTTATTATGACAAAACGTTCCCCGCCGTCCGTGAGGTCATAAAACCCCGCCATACAGACGGTATCCCTGTCTTTCCGGCGGAATATATTTTTTTCTTTATTGCGGCTCCACTCATAAAAATACCTGGCCGGAATGACTGCCCTGCGGCGCCGGATGCCGTCCCGGAACATCTTCTTCTCCAGTACGGATTCTGCCCTGGCATTGATGATTACGCCAGAACCGTTGATTCCGGGATACCCCCACTTTATCCCTGTCAGTTTTATGCCCTCCACATTCCTTATCATCACGGCTGCATTATCTGTCGGATATATATCACTGTTTACCCGCATACCGCGCAGGCTGGCGTCTGTTTCCTCCACAATATTCAGGATATCATTCATTGTGTCATTGTCAAAATAGTATCTGCTGCACATAAAATATTTTCTTACTCCATACTGTTAAGCAGGCTGCCAATGTAGAAACTGACATGCATCCCCTGTTCCCTTATGTTTTGATTTATAATTCAGACTTATTATAACAG
>VSNO01000187.1 GCA_009774375.1 Lachnospiraceae bacterium | reverse complement strand
ATATAAAATACATAAAGAAGAGGAAAGAGATGCCCAGGAAAGCCGTACGTTCGGTTCCGTAGAGGGGTAATAGGGATACAATCAGCAAAAAGACACATGGAACAGTCAAATTGCAGACCATGTGTCTTTTTTGTGTCCAAAACGAGGGATACATTGATCAATCATAGCATCTATTTAACATTTTTCTCGTCATTCTGGTATATGATTTTTGGCAGAAAGAATAACATGGAAAAAAAGAAGGGAGCATTAAGATGGGAAAAATATGTTTTTTAGACAATGATGGAACTTTTTCGATGGAAAAACCGGAAAATTACAGTTATCTCTATTTTCCGATTGCCGGGGAAAAGGGGCTGAAAAGTTCCATAACACCAAATCTGGGCGGCGATAGCAAAATTCATCAGGAAGCTTTCTTGTTAGAGCCTGTCAGTTCGGAAAATCTGCACAATAACAGGTCAACAAGAAATTTCTGGTGCATTCTGGAGAATGCAGGATGCTGGTCTGCGACAGGGGCATCGGCGGAGGCGGAAAATCAAAAATTTACGGACGGGCAGGATGCCGGTAAATTAACCGCAGGCCTGATGTGGCAGACAGTAAAAAGATATTCGTGCAAATACAAACTGGAGTCTGAGATCACTTCTTTTGTCGCGCTGGACGACAACGTGGAAGTCATGTATGTGCGCATTCATAACGTTGCTAAGACCGATCAGAAGATTACGCCGGTTGCAGCCGTTCCGATATATGGAAGAAGCGCTGACAATATCAGGGATCACAGAAATGTCACTTCCATGCTCCACAGAATTTGCACACAGCAATACGGCATCACGGTAAAACCGACCATGTCTTTTGACGAGAAGGGACACCGCAGAAACCATCTGATCTATTTTGTGGCAGGGGCTGCAGGCTGTGGTGTAAAACCGTGCTCATTTTATCCGACAGTGGAAGCTTTTGTCGGCGAAGGCGGCACCTTCACACATCCGGAGGCCGTTTACAGGGAAAAAGACTGTATGCCTGCAGGTGTGGAAATTGCCTGAAAAGAGGCAATGGGCGGTATCCGCTTTGAACAGGTGACACTGAAACCGGATGAGACAATGAAATATGTGATCATCATGGGAATCGCAGAGCAGGAGGATGAAGTCGAAAAACTTGTTGCAAAGTATGATTCTGCTGCCAAAGCAAAGCAGGCGCTTGAAACGGTAAAGAACTATTGGCAGGAAAAAGTAAATGTCAGGTATCATACAGGCGACAGCCGTTTTGACCTCTTCATGCGATGGGTGAGTTTTCAGCCATTCTTAAGACGTCTCTATGGCTGCTCTTTCCTGCCCCATCACGACTATGGCAGAGGCGGCAGAGGCTGGCGGGATCTGTGGCAGGATTGTCTGTCCCTTCTGCTGATGGACCCGGGTGATGTGCGCCAGATGGTGGTCAGCAATTATGGCGGAGTGCGTATTGATGGAACGAACGCCACGATCATAGGCAGTAAACTGGGAGAGTTTATTGCTGACAGGAACGGGATCAGCCGTGTATGGATGGATCACGCGGTGTGGCCATTCATGACAACGAAGCTCTATCTTGACCAGACCGGAGATGTGGAAATTCTTCTGGAAAAGGCAAAATACTTTAAGGATGCGCAGGCGGGACGCGGAACGGACATTGATGATGCGTGGACTGACGAGTATGGGATGTGGCAGAGGACAGCCGGCGGCGATGTATACGAAGGAACGATTCTGGAACATCTTTTAGTAGAACATCTTTGTGCTTTTTATGAAGTCGGAAAACATAATGAGATGCGTCTGCGCGGGGCAGACTGGAATGATGCGCTGGATATGGCAGCAGACAACGGCGAGAGCGTGGCATTTACCTGTGCCTATGCCGGAAACTTGCGGCAGCTTGCAGATTGTCTCCGGCTTATGCAGGACAAAATAGCCTGCACGGAAATAGAACTTCTGGAAGAAATCAGTATCCTGCTCGAAGATAATACAAAACGATATGAGGATATTGCAGCAAAGCAGGCGCTTTTAAAAAAATATACAAGCACATGCAGACATGACATCAGCGGGAAGAAGATACAGGTATCGTTCGACAGCTTAATTGAAAATCTGACACATAAAGCAGACTGGATCATGGAACATATCCGCAGGACAGAATGGCTTCAGGGGCAGGACAATGAGGGATGGTTTAACAGCTACTATGATAATCATGAAAATGCAGTGGAAGGTATTTCGGAACAAGGTGTCCGCATGATGCTGACCGGGCAGGTATTTGCCATCATGAGCGGAACGGCCACAGATGAGCAGATTGGCCAGATCTGTAAGAGTGCGGACCATTATCTGTATGATGCAGCCGTTGGCGGTTACAGGCTGAACACCGATTTTTGCGAACTTAAGTTTGACATGGGAAGAATGTTTGGTTTTGCCTATGGAGAGAAGGAGAACGGAGCCGTATTTTCCCACATGACCGTCATGTACGCCAACGCACTCTACAAAAGGGGCTTCGTGAAGGAAGGCTATAAGGCGCTGCAGACGCTTGCGGACACAGCCCTTGATTTTAATACGAGCAAAATATATCCGGGCATTCCCGAATATTTCAACAGTGAAGGGCGGGGTATGTACCACTATCTGACAGGCGCGGCGAGCTGGTATATGATGACCATGATAACAGAAGTGTTCGGAGTCCATGGGGAAGCCGGCGATCTCGTAATCAGGCCAAAACTGCTGCAAAAACAGTTTGATGAAAACAAGACGGCATCAATTAAACTCAATTTTGCGGGAAAAACGTTTGAGGTGATCTTCAAGAACACACAAGATTTGGAATATGGCACGTATAAAATAGGTACAGTAACTTGTGACGGTGAAATACTACGGGCTGAAGGCGGAGTACAGGCTGTGATTGGCATAAAACAGATTCATTCCATGGACGGCAACCTGCATCAGATTATCGCAGAGCTGGTTTCCTCATAGTAAACGAACAATATAATGAATAACGATAAGGAGAAAAAGTATGAAATTTGGCTATTTTGATGATGCGAAACGGGAGTATGTGATTGAGAGGCCGGATACACCGGCGCCATGGGCGAATTATCTTGGCTCTCCCGAATACGGTGCAGTCATCTCGAATAATGCGGGAGGGTACAGCTTTGCCAGGTCCGGGGCAAACGGCAGGATTCTGCGGTATGTGTTCAACAATTTTGACCAGCCGGGCCGCTATATCTATATCCGCGACAACGACAGCAGGGATTTCTGGTCTGCATCATGGCAGCCTGTCGGGAAGGATCTGGCGGAATATCAGAGCAGATGTCATCACGGGACAGGCTATACAAGGATGGAGGCTGATTACAGCGGTATTCATTCAGAGGCTCTGTACTATATACCGCTTGACAAGTCTTATGAGGTGTGGAACCTCAAAGTGACAAACAATTCCGGCACAGCAAGAAATCTCAATATCACAGGATACGCAGAGTTTACAAACAATAACAACTACGAACAGGATCAGGTGAATCTTCAGTACTCGCTGTTCATTACAAAAACTTTGTTTGACAAAGACCGTATCCGACATATCATACATGGAAATCTTGACGGACTCGAGGATGGAGAAGAGGTTGACAACAAGCTTGCACTCGATCGCTTTTTCGGGCTGGCCGGGGCAGAGGTCACTTCTTACTGTGGCGACAGGGAGAAGTTTATCGGACGCTATCATGGTTATGGAAACCCGGTAGGCGTCATGAACGGCGATCTGGGAGGCGAACTAAGCTACAATGAAAACGGATGCGGCGCGCTCACAACCACATTTGCGCTAAAAGCAGGGGAGACAAAGGAGATTGCATTTATTCTTGGAATGAAGTACAAGGACGAGGCGGATAAGATACTCGAATCTTACCAGAGACCATCGGAAACCTGCAAAAAAGAACTGGAAGAGCTGATTGCGTACTGGCATGGAAAGTTATCCCACTTTCAGGTAAAGACACCAGACGCGTCCTTCAATACCATGATCAATACATGGAATGCCTACAACTGCTTTATGACCTTTATCTGGTCGCGCGCGGCATCCTTTATCTACTGTGGGCTTCGCAACGGATATGGATACCGTGACACCGTGCAGGATATTCAGGGTGTGATTCATCTGGCGCCCGAGATGGCGGCTGAAAAGATTCGTTTCATGCTCTCCGCGCAGGTGGACAACGGCGGCGGTCTTCCCCTTGTGAAGTTTACGCACAATCCGGGACATGAGGATACGCCCGACGACGCTTCTTATGTACAGGAGACAGGGCATCCCGCATACAGGGCAGACGATGCACTCTGGCTGTTCCCCACGGTTTACAAATATGTGTCAGAATCAGGCGACCTTGCGTTTATAGACGAAGTGATTCCATTTGCCAACAAGGATGAAGGAACCGTTTACGAACATTTAAAACGCGCTGTGGATTTCTCCATGAACCATCTGGGACCGCATGGAATGCCGGCTGGACTCTATGCAGACTGGAATGACTGTCTGCGGCTGGGCAAAGATGGGGAGTCTTCCTTCGTGGCATTTCAGTACTACTATGCGATGACAATCCTTCGCAGGTTTGCGCAGTACAAGAAGGATGAGGAATATATCACATTCCTCGATCAGAAGCAGAAAGAACTTGGCGAACTGCTCCAGAAACTTTGCTGGAATGAAGACAGGTTTATCAGGGGCTTTACAGAGACCGGTGAAGTCATCGGTAAGAGAGATGACAAAGAGGCCAATATATGGCTCAATCCGCAGAGCTGGGCGGTCATCAGCGGACTGGCCACAAACGAGCAGGCGGACAAGGCGCTTGAGATGGTAAACGAAAGACTCAATACCGAATATGGCGCAATACTCATGGATCCGCCGTATCATCTAGACGCTTTTGACGGGGCACTGGCAGTGATCTACAATGCGGGTGTCAAGGAAAATGCCGGTATTTTCTCACAGTCGCAGGGCTGGATCATCCTCGCGGAGGCACTATGCGGACACGGCGACAGGGCATTTGCCTATTTTAAGGAAAATGCGCCGGCTGCGCAGAATGACAGGGCGGAGATTCGGAAGCTGGAACCCTACTGCTATGGACAGTTTACAGAAGGGAAAGCAAGCCCGCACTTTGGCCGCTCCCATGTGCACTGGCTGACAGGCACAGCCTCCACGGTCATGGTAGGATGCGTTGAGGGAATTCTCGGGATGCGCCCGCACTTTGGCGGATTAAAAATCGCCCCTTCCATACCAAAAGAGTGGGACGGCTTTGAGATCGACAAGGATTTCAGGGGATGCCATCTGCACATTACTGTCCACAATCCAGGACATGTGGAATCCGGGTTTAAACAGCTTACAGTCAATGGCACTAAGCTGGACACAAACGATATTCCGTCAGAAATACTTAAGGAGAAGACAGAAATTGAACTATATTTGTCATAATGGATAACTGATTTGAAAAAAGATCGATAGTGAATGTCACAATTTTGTCATTATAAATAATAAATGACGACAAGATTGTGACATTTTTTAAATTTATCTGGTATTTTTGCATGGTTTGTGTAACGTATAATATGATTGTAAACAAAAATCAACATATTTTATAGGAGGTATTTTATGAAAAAAAAGGTTGTTAGTATCTTGTTATTGGCAGCCATGGCTGCAAGTTTGCTGGCGGGCTGTGGCGGAAATGGTTCTGATTTGAAGACAGACAGTGCAGCGAATGGGAACAGTGACTCACAATCAAGCAGCATAACGAACGCAGGAGATGACGCGGCATCAGGCAGCGACACAGCGGCAGCGGAAGGACAGGTCATCAACATCTACAGCTTTAATGATGAGCTCCGCACCCGTATTACTGCAGTTTATTCGGAGATTGAGAGCACATCTGACGATGGAACGACTTCCACTTTAAAGGACGGAAGGGTCATTAAATGGATCATCAATCCGAATCAGGACGGCGTATATCAGGATAAGCTCGACGAGGCGCTCATGGCTCAGATGACTGCGGCGGCGGACGACAAGGTTGATATCTTTGCAGCCGAGCTTGACTATGTCGTAAAATATACGGATGCGGATAGTGATGCGGCAATGACGCTTGAATCCCTGGGAATTAATCCTGCCACGGATCTGGCAGACCAGTATGAATTTACAAAGACCGTTGCAAGCGACCAGAACGGCGTGATGAGGGCTTCCACATGGCAGGCCTGCCCGGGCGTACTGGTATACCGCCGCGATATCGCAAAAGAAGTTTTCGGCACGGATGACCCTGTAGAAATCGGTAAGAAGACTGCGGACTGGGCAACAATGAAGGCAACCGCGGAAGAGCTTAAGACAAAGGGATATTATGCATTTTCAAGCTATGCGGATACATTCCGTACATACAGCAACAACATGGCACAGGAATGGGTTACAATCGAGAATCCCACTACCGTAAAGGTAGACCAGAAGGTTATGGACTGGGTAACAGATTCCAAAGAGTGGTTGG
Source organism: Lachnospiraceae bacterium (assembly GCA_009774375.1). Classification (GTDB taxonomy): domain Bacteria; phylum Bacillota; class Clostridia; order Lachnospirales; family Lachnospiraceae; genus COE1. The sequence continues at coordinate 1,213 of VSNO01000187.1, read as the reverse complement.
ATGCAGGCTATTTTGATCCGACAGTAAAGGGACAGTGGAACGCTGACTGGTATACGGCAATGGGTTCAGGCTCCAAGGTATTTGCATTCCTGTTCCCGGCATGGGCAATTGACACACAGATGGTACCGAACTGGGACGGTGATGCCGGAGCATGGGCTGTTACAAATGCGCCATTGTCATTTAACTGGGGCGGCACTTTCCTGCTTGCAGCAACAGGAACAGACAACCCGCAGATCGTAAAGGACATCATTTTGGCACTCACGGCAGATAAGGATAACCTTACAACAATTACACAGAAATATTCAGAGTTTACAAACGCACAGTCTGTTATGGGTGCGGCGGCATCGAATAATACGTATGCATCTGAATTCCTCGGCGGACAGAATCCTTACGGATATTTCGCAGACAGCCTGGCATCAATCAAAATGGCTCCGCTGTCAGCATATGACCAGGGCTGCGTAGAACTTTTCCAGAACTCATTTAGTGATTATTTCCAGGGACAGGTTGACTTTGATAAGGCAAAATCAAACTTTGAGACAGCTATCATGGAGCGTTATCCTGAAATCACAGCGGTTGAATGGCCACAATAAACAATATCATGATAATAACGTAACGCCATAAAAACCACAGACTGCGGTGCATAAATGCACCGCAGTATCAGAAAGAGGGGAATGATAGCTTATGAAACGAAAAAAAACAGTAGAATATTCAAAGTGGGGATATATCTTCATTCTTCCATTTTTTGTAAGTTTCTTTATATTTTCGCTGATTCCGTTGGTGGATACAATCCGCTACAGTTTTTATGAATATTACCGTTCGGGTCTGAAACAGATTGGGCCTAATTTTGTCGGGATGGAAAATTACGTGAGCCTGCTGAAATCCGATATGCTCAAATATGCAGGAAATACGATGATTTTGTGGATTATCGGTTTTATTCCGCAGATTGTGATCGCATTGCTGCTTGCGTCATGGTTCGTGGATGTGCGGTTAAAAATCCGCGGGCAGCAGTTTTTTAAGGTCGTCATTTACCTGCCGAATTTAATCATGGCATCCGCGTTTGCGATGTTGTTCTTTACCTTATTTTCAAATAACGGACCGATCAATTCCATCCTTATGTCAATATGACTGACAAAGGATCCGATTGATTTCATGCGCACTGCATTTGGCACCAGGTCCCTGGTCGGTGTAATGAACTTCCTGATGTGGTTTGGTA
>VSNO01000186.1 GCA_009774375.1 Lachnospiraceae bacterium | reverse complement strand
CCTGCACGGTCGCCCACCAGAACCTAAATCTGGCGCGTCTGCCAATTCCGCCATATCCGCATTCTGCATCTCATCAGACATGCTTCTATATTTTAACAAATACGAATGCAAAAGTCAACTGATTTTTTGAACACAGATCCCAACTCAGTCTTGTGTCCTCAGTTCGATGCTTCCAAGAGCGCACTCCAACACCGCCCTTCCCAGCGCCGCGCTGCTTTTAAAAGACTTCCTTGCCGCAAAACTTCCCACTTTGCCGCCATTGATCCTGACACTGCCCACCGCACAGGAAACGTCATAATTGAAATCGCTCTCCTTATTATCCAGATGAAAACTGCAGTTTCCCACCCCGCAGTTCACCCGGATATCTCCGTTGACGCTCCCCTTGTAGACCATTGAGCCCACGCCGCACTCGATGTCAAGGCTGCCTGCCGTCACACCTTTCATCTTTGCCTTTCCGGCGCCGATCTCCACATGAAGGCTTCCCCGGACGGACAGCTGCGCCGCCTTCCATTTGCCCGCGCCGATCTCTACCTCCATTTCCTCACAGGTGACCGGAACCGCATCCAGATCCATGGAACCCGCGCCGATCTCCAGCACCGCATGTTCCAGCGACAGCCCCGCCGGCAGATAGATCGTGATCTTTGTCTCGTCACTGCCAAACCGGGGCAGGTTCACAAGCCCTTCCATTTTGTAGGCGATCACAAGTTTTCCCGCCCTCAGCTCACACGTATATCTGTCCGTCTGCAGATTCCTTGCCTCCACCCGGATCTCCCCGTCCACCGACTCCTCCGTCCAGACAGACGCAGCCGCGATCCGCAGCTCCAGCTTCCTCACATCGTGCGCCGCAAAAGTATTTACCCGCAGTTCCTTTTCAAAATCTCCCATAGCCATGCTCCTTTTCCCGATACAATGTTTATACATAATAGATCTCAATGTTGCCAAAGTTCGTCTCGCCTTTTAGACACAGTTCGGCGCTGCTGGTTCCCACACACTTTCCATGCTCATTGACGCTGCCGAAAACATGCTCCAGCTCATTGTGCACTTTCCATTCCTTTGGAATGTAGAGAACCGTCTCCCCGAAATTATTGTCGACCTTCACTGTCGCGGTCCCCCCCTGAATGACCGCATTGTCAAAATAGATCGTCATACTGCCAAAATTATTCTCCAGACGCGCCTTGCAGAAATTGTCCGAATGAATGTAGCGGATCGCTGAACCGAAGGTATTTTCACAGCGGATCTGCTCCCCGCTGCACTGTTCGCTGCTGCTTCCGATCCCCCTGACACCGTCGCTGTCCCACTCAAACTCAATACCATGCTTTCTCTCCTTTTTTCCGCCAAACAGCAGGGAAAGCCCGATACTCAGCAGCAGCGCCGCAGCCAGAACCGTCCACGGCGTCAGCGCCTCGATCCCCAGCGGCCCGTCATAGATGATGCACAGAAACGCTACGGCAAACAGCATCTCATAAAAGTTCCTGTGCCGGACACCATCCGCTGCCATCCAGACCAGAAACACCGTCGCCAGCAGGGAGAACACGCCCACATCCGGCAGTATGCCGATCTTGCTGGCAACGACGATTATTGCCATCATTATAAAAAAGATACCCCAAAATATTTTTCGTTTTCTCATCGATGCAACCTCTTTTCCTCCAATTTACTGATCAATGGTTTATAGTAATACCGCGAGACATAGACCTGCTTGTGGGTGTCCGCAAACGCCACCACACTCGATGCCGTCAGGTTCCGGTTGATAGAATAAATATGGTTCGTATTCAGGATCGTCGACTTTGACACTCTCATAAAAAATCCCGGAAGAATATCCTCCAGCTCATAGAGCTTGTACTTAATCTGATATGCCTCCGATCTCGTATGTGCGCTGATGCCTTTTTCGTCCGTCTCAAAGAACAGGATCTCATCCAGCATCAGATAGTACTCGGTATTTCCCTTGTAAAAAACAAATTTCTGCGTCCCCCCGGAGGCCTCGCTCACCGCTTTTTGAATTGCAGAGATTTCCTCTGTCAGCCTCCGGCAGCGGATCAGCACCTCGTCCTCCTCCAGGGTCTCCTCGATCTCAATTTTTATTTTCATACATTTACTCCCTGTATGCTCCCGGCTGAAATGCATACTGATATTTCCCGCGCTCTGGCACACCGCTCCCACTCCGCCGCCTGATACACTGCTCTCATCACCAGCTTTTCTCTATCATAATAAAACGAACCACCGATGTAAACCGTTTTACATCAAGTGGTTCGATTTGCCCGCTAAGAGGTAAAAAACTAAGATCATCTAAGGCGCCAAAGTACGCCGCCTAAGATGATCTAAGTTTTTAAAAGAACGCCCTGAGCGGGCGTTCTTCAGGATAAACTGAAATTTTGCCTCAGACATTGTCAGGAATGGTGCTGATGACTTTCCTGTTGATCATTATCATAAAGAGTGTTGAGGCGCAGAAGGACATCAGCTCCGCGATCGGAAATGCCCACCATACCGCATGGAGTCCCCCGAGCCTTGCGAGGATAAATGCGGCTGGCAGCAGTACCACAAGCTGTCTGGCAACCGATACGACAAGGCTGTACACGCCGTTTCCAAGCGCCTGGAATACGGAACCTGCTATGATGCAGAACCATGCGATCAGGAAATGGAAGCCGATGATGCGCAGCGCAGGCACACCGATGGCAAGCATCTCATCCGATGCCTCAAACATGCCAAGCAGCACACCCGGTATCGTCTCAAACACGATAAATCCGACAAGAAGCAGTGTAAATGCGTACACAAGACTGCACTTGATCGCCTTGATCACCCGGCTCCTTTTCCCGGCTCCGTAATTGAACGCCACGATCGGTATCAGACCGTTGTTCAGTCCGAACACCGGCATAAAGAAAAAGCTCTGCAGCTTGAAATAAACGCCAAACACGGCAGTCGCCGTCGAAGAGAACGTGATCAGGATCTGATTCATTCCGTATGTCATGACCGAACCGATCGCCTGCATGATGATGGACGGCACACCGACCTTGTAGATGTTGCCGATCGTGCCCGCATCCGGTCGAAAGCCCTTTACAGAGAGCGTGATCTCCTTATTTACCCTGATGTTGAAGATCAACCCGAGCGTCCCTCCCACGATCTGCCCGATGACAGTCGCGATCGCCGCGCCGGCCACGCCCATTTTGGGCATACCCAGCAGTCCGAAGATCAGAATCGGATCCAGGATAATGTTCGTCACCGCCCCGACCGCCTGTGTGATCATGGAGTACAGCGTTTTTCCGGTTGACTGCAGCAGCTTTTCAAAGATCAGCTGCGCATACAGTCCAAAAGAACACACGCACACGATCGTAAGATACTGTACACCCAGCGTGAGGATCTCGGGATCCGCGCCCTTCACCTGACTCGCATAGAACGGCCTGACCCCGACGATCCCGACGATCACAAACGCGATATAACTCAGTACTGCCAGGAAGATGCCATTCATAGCCGTCTTGCTCACCTGCTTTAAGTCTTTCTCCCCCAGCTGCTTTGAGAGCAGGGAGTTGACACCCACGCCTGTACCCGTACCGAGCGCGATCAGAAGCGTCTGTATCGGAAACGCAAGCGACACCGCAGTCAGCGCGTTCTCACTCAGCTTTGCCACAAAAATACTGTCCACGATATTGTAGAGCGCCTGAACCAGCATGGACACCATCATTGGCAGCGACATATTTAACAGTAATCTGTTGACGGGCATGACGCCCATCTTGTTTTCCTGTGACTCTGCACCTACTTTATTGCTCATTCGTTCTCCTCCGTTTTCCTTTTGTCAGTATTGTAGTATGTCCAATCCCTAAAAAACAAGCCCATACCTGCGCCAGACCGCAGATATGACCTTGTTTTGAAGAGCGTTCCTGTATATGATCCCCCGGTCAGACCCTCGTCTCCACAAAGATCGTGTAGATCGCCCGGATCGCTGTCTCGAAATCCTCGTTGGAAACACCGATGATGACATTCTGTTCACTCGAACCCTGATCGATCATCCTAACGTTCACATTCGCATGCGCCAGCGCGGCGAAGATCCTGCCCACCGTCCCTCTCTGCGACTTCATGCACCGCCCCACGACAGCGATCAGCGCAAGGTCAGACTGGATCTCTATGTGATCGGGATTCACCGCCTTGCTGATGCCGGACAGGATATTCTGCTCCTTGTCGGCAAACTCCGTCTGATGAACCATCACATTCAGCGTGTCGATCCCGGAGGGCATATGTTCAAACGAAATATCATACTCCTCAAATACCTGGAGCACTTTTCTCCCAAAACCGATCTCCGCATTCATCATATCCTTCTCAATATTGATGGAAGCAAACCCTTTCTTGCCCGCGATGCCCGTGATCGTATACTTCGACTTCTTGCAGGTATTCCCGACGATCCATGTCCCCTCATCCTCGGGCTGGTTCGTGTTTCTGATATTGATGGGGATCCCCTGCTTTCTCACCGGGAATATCGCATCCTCATGAAGAACACCTGCCCCCATGTAGGAAAGCTCCCTCAGCTCACCATACGTGATCGTATCGATCCCTTTTGGGTTCTCGATAATACGCGGATCCGCGATCAGAAATCCCGACACATCTGTCCAGTTCTCATACACATCCGCCTGGATCGCCTTCGCCACGATCGAGCCCGTAATGTCGGAACCGCCTCTTGAGAACGTCACGACAGTCCCGTCCTCCATCGCGCCGTAAAATCCGGGAATGACCGCCCGCTCCACGCCCTCGAGGCGCTTAGACAGGAGCACCTGCGTCGCATCGGCGTCGAACACGCCCGCCTCATTGAACCGGATCGCCTCCGCAGGATCGACAAACTCATACCCGAGATATTCCGCCATGATGATACCGTTTAAGTACTCCCCGCGGCTCGCTGCATAGTTTGCCCCCGCCTTTCTCTTGAAATTGTCAATGATCCGGTCAAATTCAGATGAAAGATCCAGGTCAAGCTTCAATCCGTCGATGATCTCCTGGTACCGCTTCTCGATCTGGGCGATCTCCGCATTAAAATTGTGATCCCTCTCTGCCAGCGCATAGCACGCATAGAGCATATCCGTCACCTTTGTATCCTTGTCAAACCGCTTTCCCGGCGCCGACGGGACGACAAACTTTCTGTCCTCATCCGCATGGATAATGTTGCCGACCTTCACAAACTGTTCTGCGCTCGCCAGTGAACTTCCGCCAAATTTAACTACCTTTTTCATCTCACACTATTCCTTTCCCACAACCAAAGTATTCCACAGCGTATCTCCTACTATATTCATATTCAGGAACACCACCCGTGTGCTGTCTTCTGAAGCGTTAATCTACCCTGATCATCGACAATACGCTGCCAAATCCTGCAGCCTTGTCTCTGTATTCCGCCTCTGTCATCTCCTCCGTGACAAATCCGCACTCTCCGGCGGCTATATCTGTATACATCTCGACCTCGCCAAAAATATCTTTGATCCGCGGCTCATCAGCCAGAGGCACGCGCACAAAAAATCTTCTGACTGCACCGTCGACCGGTGAGATCGCAAGCTTCTGATCCTCCCACCTGATATCCAGATGCTTGCCGATATGGCGCGCACAGTCAAGGACATCCGCCACTACCGCACTCGCTGTCGCAAGCTTTCCTGCACCCTTTCCGTAATACATCGTCTCACCGCCCATATTGCAGTTGATCAGGATCGCATTGAACACGCCTTTGACAGCATAAAGAGGATTCTCGGGTTTCACGATGAACGGCGCCACGATCGCATAGTATTTGTCACCCTTCTTGACACTCTTTGCAAAGAGCTTGATCGTCGCCCCCATTTTCATCGCATAGGCAAAATCCACATCCGTGATCGCTGTGATCCCCTCCGTGACGATATCTTCGAAATCGACCTTTTTGCCATAGGCGAGCGAGGTCAGGATCGCGATCTTCCTGCACGCGTCCAGCCCCAGGACATCCGCATCCGGGTTCTTCTCCGCATAGCCCTTCTCCTGCGCCCGCGCGAGCACGGTATCAAACGCAAGTCCCTCCGTCTCCATCTTGGTCAGTATATAGTTGGTCGTCCCGTTCAGGATCCCTGTGATCGACAGGATCTCCTCCTGCGCGAGCGACGTCCGCAGCGGTCTGATGATCGGAATGCCGCCGCCGACACTCGCCTCAAACAGATAACTGCAATCGTGCGCCTCAGCGATCCGGATCAGCTCCGGACCATGCTTTTCCACCAGCTCCTTGTTCGACGTGCACACACTCTTGCCGCTCTCGAGCGCACGTTTTGTAAACTCATATGCAGGGTGCTCGCCGCCCATCGTCTCGCACACGATCGCCACCTCTGCGTCGTTGAGGATCACATCGACATCATGAACCAGCACTTCCTGTACCGGATCCCCCTCAAATTCACGCAGGTCAAGCACATACTTCACCTGTATCTCATCACCAAGCTTATCTGCGATGACGTCCTTATTCTTTTTGATGACCTCATACACACCGCTTCCCACTGTTCCATATCCCAATATCGCTGCCTTTATCATTTTCCTTGACCTCCTGTGCGTTCCTCATACTGACCAGCTGCCGGTCAGATTTTCCGTAACAACTCATTTTTTGATATCATTCCATGCCAAGTACCTTGACATTGTGCACACCGCCGATCTGCTCCATTCCGGACACCATTTCGGACACATCGCTGGCTGCATCCAGGATCTGAATGCTGAGCGACAAAGATGCAATCCCATTGATCGGTATCGTCTGATGGATCGTCAGTATATTGGCGTGAAAATCTGCTACCACTTTCAACACGTCCGATAAAAGCCCTGGCTCATCATCCATCCTGCACGCCAGCGTGATCGTCTTCCCCTGCGCGGAATCATGGAACGGAAAGATATCTTCCTTATACTTATAGTAAGAACTCCTGCTGATCCCCACGCGCTCGACTGCCTCCTGTACGGACGATGCCTTCTGCGTTTCCAGAAGCCTGTTCACTTCCACAACTTTTAACAGTACCTCCGGCAAAGCTCTCTTTTTCACAACATAATAAGATGCTGCCCCTTCCATCTGCACCTGCTCCTCGTTCCATCTGTTCTCTTGTCAAAGACATTTGTACGTCACTGCAATACATATTATCATAACGCCCAAAAAAGCGCAACCCGTTTGTTGCACTTTTTCTAAAACACACACACTCCACCGCTGCATGCTACCGCGGTCCATGCGCATAAAAAGTGTATAAACAAAAATTACCAAAAGTCGTGATCTTACAAACTTTCGGTAATTTTCTGTGAATGAGACATCGGGGACTCGAACCCCGGACAACTTGATTAAAAGTCAAGTGCTCTACCACCTGAGCTAATATCCCATATCAATTGAATATTTTAAGATTGATGAATGACACCCGCCTTGTCCGACAAAACTGGGCTAGCTGGATTCGAACCAGCGAATGCAGGGATCAAAACCCTGTGCCTTACCGCTTGGCGATAGCCCAAAAAGGTGGATACTGGGATTCGAACCCAGGGCCTTCAGAGCCACAATCTGACGCGCTAGCCAACTGCGCTATACCCACCATATATGAGATAAGGCAAGCTCAATCTCAAACGTGCTCGAAGGGATTCGAACCCCCGACCCACGGCTTAGAAGGCCGTTGCTCTATCCAGCTGAGCTACGAACACATTCCATAAAAGAACCCTGCGAAGCGGCAAACTGCCCCGCCAGAGCGGGTGATGGGAATCGAACCCACGTATCCAGCTTGGAAGGCTGGTGTTCTACCATTGAACTACACCCGCATATAT